>NZ_JBKFBI010000001.1:0-160726 GCF_053346095.1 Methylobacterium sp. A52T
CGGCTCCGCGCTCGAGCGTCGCCACCGACAGCGGCGCGCCGCGGCCGCGGAGCGCGTGGGCGCCGAGGGACCGCGCCCGGACGCCGGCCGGCAGGCGCGGGAGGCGGTTGAGCAGATCCTGGGAGATCAGGATGCCGACGCCCAGCGGGCGGCACAGGGCCTCGATCCGCGACGTCACGTTCACGGCGTCGCCGAAATACGCGATCTTGTGGCGGTCGACCCCGACTTCGGCCGTGACCACCGAGCCGCCGTGCAGCGCCGCCCGCAGCCGCGGAACCGTCCCGAACCGGGCGGTCCAGGCCGCGGCGTCGGCCTCGATCCGGTCGAGCACCTCGAACACGCAGGTGACGCAGCGCGCGTCCTTCAGGCCGCGGGCCATCGGCCACGTCACCATGGCGAGATCGCCGATATAGTCGTCCACCGAGCCGCCGTTGCGCCGCACCGGCTCGGCGAGCGTCGCGAACACGGCGCTGAGATATTCCTGGGCGCGCAGGTCGCCGTGTGTCTCCGCGAAGGCCGTGGAACCGACCACGTCGAGGAACAGGAAGACCCGCTCCTCCGCCACCGGCTTGTGGTAGCGGCCGATCATGAAATTCACGAACACCTCGCCGCCGATCAGGTCGCGCATCCGGATGACGAAGACCAAGAGGCCCGACACGGCCAGGGCGTAGGCGAGGACCCGCGCGGTCATGCGGGTCGCGGTCGTGAGGTCGTCCGGTGTCAGGGCGAACGCCCAGACGAGCAGGCCGCCCAGGGCGTTGCCCGCCATGATCATCAGGACATAGGCGAGTTCGGCGGCCAGCACGTAGAGCCAGGCCGGCAGCCGCCGGATCTTCGCCTGCAGGCCGGCCAGGATCAGCCCGCGGTCGAAGGCCAGCACCGTGGCGCCCATGCAGAGGCCGTAGGTGAATCCGGCGAGGGGCGAGGCGCCGGCCGCGAAGATGATGTTGTAGAGCAACCCCGCGCCGGCCGCCGCCAGCAGGATCAGACCCCAGAATATCCGGTGGGCCGGCAGCATCGAGGCGTCTCCAGCATGGCCAGCCGACGGACCGTGCGCGGGTCCGGGCGTCGCGTGGCCCTGCGCGGCGGCGCTGCGCGGGGCGGCGCAGACTCGGCGAGCCCGCGCCGCCGGACTTCGGGCATGGGCCTAAAGTTTAGCGCCGCGGGAGGCCGCATGCCATTGCTCAACGCCCCAAGATGGCGCGAGTAAGGCGTGCCGGGTTGTTGCGCGGCCGATCCGTGATACGCCGGCGGCCCGGGACTCGACCGGACCGCCGCCAGCAACCCCCTGTGACAGCGAAGAGGGAGCGCTGCCATGTACGCCAGGAGCTTCGGCGCGACGCGCGTCTCTGTGCCGGTGATCGGCCAGGGCACGTGGCACATCGACAGTTCGGACCGGACGGACGCGGTCCGGGCGCTGCGGGCCGGGATCGACGCCGGCATGACCCATATCGACACCGCCGAGATGTACGGGGACGCGGAGGCGATCGTCGCCGCCGCCGTCGCGGATTGCCGCGAGGAGGTGTTCCTCGTCTCGAAGGTGGTGCCGGGCAACGCGACGCGCCGGGGCGTCGCCCGGGCCTGCGAGGCGTCGCTCCGGCGTCTGCGGACGGACCGGCTGGACTGCTACCTGCTGCACTGGCCGGGCCAGCACCCGCTCGAGGAAACGATCGCCGGCTTCGAGGATCTGCGCCGGGCCGGCAAGATCCTGTCCTGGGGCGTCAGCAACTTCGACGTCGAGGATCTCGATCGCGTCCGCGCCATCGCGGGGCCGGACCGGATCGCCTGCAATCAGGTGCTCTACCACCTGAACGAGCGGGCCATCGAGCACGCCGTGCTCCCCTGGTGCGAGAAGCACGGCGTGGCGATGGTGGGCTACTCGCCCTTCGGCAGCGGCGACTTCCCCGATCCGGCCAGCGCGGGCGGCCGCGTCCTGGCGGGGATCGCGCAGAACCACGGCACGACGCCCTACGCGGTGGCCCTCGCCTACCTGACCCGGCTGCCGGGCACGTTCACGATCCCCAAGACCGGTCGCCCGGACCGGGCCGTCGAGAATGCCGGCGCGGCGGACCTGCACCTCGGCGCGGCCGAGATCGCCCTGATCGACGCGCATTTCCCGCGCGGACCGCGGCCCCGGATGCTGCCGATGCTGTGAGCCGCGGGCCCGCTCAGGCCCGCAGCGCCAGGGCCACGGGATCCGCCGGCGCGGCGGCGCGGACGCGGTTGCGCCCGGCCTTCTTGGCCGCGTAGAGGGCCGCGTCGGCCGCCGTGAACAGCCCTTCGGGCGGATCGCCGCCGGCCGGGTCGGCACAGGCGACGCCGATGCTCACCGTGGCGATGCCCCCGACCTCCGGGGCGTGGGGGATGCGGAGGTTCACCACGGCCCGGCGGATGCGCTCCGCCGCGACGCTGGCGGCCGTCGCGTCGACGCCCGGCAATAGGGCGACGAACTCCTCGCCGCCGATCCGGAAGCTCAGGCCGGCGGTATCGAGGGTGCGTTGCAGGCACTCCGCCACCGCTTTCAGCACCTCGTCGCCGCGCTGGTGACCGAAGCGGTCGTTGAACTGCTTGAAGTGGTCGGCATCGACGATCATCAGCGCCAGGGGCGTCCGCAGCTGTGCGGCCCGCTTCCACTCCACGGCGAAGTGCTCGTCGTAGCTGCGCCGATTCGGCAGGCCCGTCAGGCCGTCGGTCCGCGCGAGTACGGCGAGCGCGGCGTTGGCCTCGCGGCTGGAGGCCTCCGCGGCCACGTGGCGCCCGACCTCCCGGTGCAGCAGGATCGTCAGGCCGAAGGCGAGGACGCAGAGGCACAGGATCAGGACGGCGACGATCGCCGCCTTGTAGATCCAGACGCTGCGGATGCTGTCGACGTCCGTCGCCACGGTCACGATCAGCGGCAGGTCGTCGAGGTCGGCGAAGCTGTAGACCCGCTCGACGCCGTCGAGGAACGAGCGTCCCTGGAACTCGCCGCGCGGCTTGGCCCGGTACATCTTGTAGCCGGGGCTCGCGCTGATGCTCTGGCCGAGGGCCGCCGGCCGTGCCGGCGCCCGGATCAGCAGCGTCCCGTCCCGGTGGAAGACGTTCAGAGCGATGCCGTCGTCGAAGTGCAGGCGCTCGAACAGCGCCTGGAAATGCGCGAGCCTGATCGATCCCGAGACGATCCCGGCGAATGAGCCGTCGGGCGTCCGGATCCGCCGGGTCATGCGGATGATGGGCTCACCGGTCATGAGGGATACGGTCGGCCCGGACAGGATCAGGCCCCCTTCGGGATTCGACCGATGGAACTCGAATTCCGGCAGCGCGCGCATGTTGGGCCGGGTCTGCACGCCGGGATCGCTCGTCAGCCGGACGTCGCCGGCCGCGTCCGTAACGGCGATCGGACCGAGGCCGGAGCCCGCCACAGCCGTGTCGAACAGGGCCAGGCGCCGAATATCCGGGTCCAGGGCCGCGATGTCGGCGCGGCTCGCGAGCCGTGCGCAGTTCCGCAGCGAGAGGTCGTAGACCCGCAGGCTGTGGCCCACGCCCTCCTCGATCACCGCCAGCAGATTCCCGGCGTTGCGGCGCGCGTTGTGCCAAGCGACGTCGCGCAGATCCAGGCAGAGATAGACGCCGAGCAGCGCGAGGCAGAGCAGCAGGCACGTGCCGGCCGCCGCGATCAGGCGCGAGGCGCGATCGTCCAGGTGAGCTCTGATCGCTGTAGCGGTCGCGCGCAGGAGCATGGGCTCGATCGGGCTGCCACGAACCGCGCCATTGCGGTTGACGGGCTTACTGTTCACCCGATCTTACGTCAGCGAAGATTGAAAAAGCGGTTATTGGCGGCACTAAGAAGCTCTGAATCACCGCTAATACAAATACAGGCCGCCGCGGCTGTCAGTTTCGGCACGAAGCGGTCACCGTGGGCCAGAGCCTGGGCGCGATCGCGCCGCCGCCTGGTCCCGACGAACGCGGCGACCGCGGAGCGTCAGTCACCAATGCCGAACAGCTTCTCGATGAAGTTGCGGTCGTCCTTCGGGGCGCGCCGCGACGGCGCGGCCTGGCGCGGCGCCGGCGCATCCGGCTCGCCGAGGATCTGGCCCAGGAACCCGCCCGGACCCGCCGGGGCGGCGCTCGCCACCGAGGCGGTCGTCTCCGGCTGGCGGCGCCAGCGGTTGAGGCCCGGGAGCGGGACCGGCGTCTGCCCCTTCAGGGCCTGAGTCATGTAGGTCTTCCAGATCTCCGCCGGCAGGTTGCCGCCGGTGACCTTCTTGGTGAGCTCGCCGTCGTCGTTGCCGAGCCAGACGCCGGTCACGAGGCTGCCCGAGAAGCCCATGAACCACGCGTCGCGATAATCCTGGGTGGTGCCGCTCTTGCCCGCGAGGTCCCAGCCGGGGATGTCGGCCTTCTTGCCGGTGCCGCTGACGAAGGTCTCGTGCATCATGGCGTTCATCATGCCGTCGGCGTTGGCGTCGATGACCCGGCCCAGACCGTTGTCGGAGCGCTTGTAGAGGACCTTCCCGTCCTGGCTCTTCACGGCGGTGACCACGTAGGGGATCACGCCGATGCCGCCGTTGGCGAAGGCCCCGTAGGCGCCGACCATCTCCAGGAGCGTGACCTCGGACGTGCCGAGGGCGATGGAGCCGTTGGCCTGGAGCGGCGAGGTGATGCCGAGCCGCTGGGCGGTCTGGACCACGGTCTTCGGCCCGACCTCCTGGCCGAGGCGCACCGCGACGGTGTTGAGCGACTGGGCGAGCGCCGTCCGCAGGGTGACGGGCCCCTCGTAGCGGTGGGAGTAGTTCTCCGGCGCCCAGTTGCCGATCCGGATCGGCGCGTCCTCCCGGACCGTGTCGGGCGTGGCGCCGTGCTCCACGGCCGCGAGGTAAACGAAGGGCTTGAACGAGGAGCCGGGCTGACGCTTGGCGGTCGTGGCCCGGTTGAACTGGCTCTGCGCGTAGTCGCGGCCGCCGATCAGGGCGCGGATGGCGCCGTCCGGCCGCATCGAGACCAGCGCCCCCTGGCTGACGTTGTAGCGCGTGCCCTTGGCGTTGAGCTCGTCGGTGAGCGCCTTCTCGGCGGCCGCCTGGAGGCTCGGATCGACCGTGGTCTGGACCGTGATGTCGGTGTCGAACTTGCCGACGTAATCGTCGAGCACGTCCATCACGAGGTCGGCGACGTAATTGGCCGACCCGCCGCCGCGGGCGTTGGCGGGCTTCGCCGGCTGGGCGAGCGCCACCTTGACGTCCTGCGCCGACGCGAAGCCCAGCTCCTGCATGGCGGCGAGCACCTGCGCGGCGCGGGCCTGGGCGGCCGGGAGGTTGCGGTTCGGCGCGAGGCGCGAGGGCGCCTGCACGAGGCCGCCGAGCATCGCGGCCTGCGCGAGGCTCACCTCCTTGGCGGGCTTGCCGAAATAGCGCTGCGCCGCCGCCTCGACGCCGTAGGCGCCGGCGCCGAAATAGACGCGGTTCAGGTAGAGTTCGAGGATCTCGTCCTTCGTGTACTTGTGCTCGAGCCAGAGTGCGAGGATCGCCTCCTGGATCTTGCGCGAGGCCGAGCGCTCCGGGGTCAGGAACAGGTTCTTGGCGAGCTGCTGGGTGAGGGTCGAGCCGCCCTGCGCCACGCCGCGCCGGGTCAGGTTCTGGCCGATAGCCCGCATGATGCCGACGGGGTCGACGCCGAAATGCTGGTAGAAGCGCCGATCCTCGATCGCCACGAAGGCGCGCGGCAGGTAGGGCGGCAGCTCCTTGATCGAGACGACGCGGCCGCCGGTCTCGCCGCGGTTGGCGAGCAGGGAGCCGTCGCTCGCCAGGATCGCGATGTTGGGCGGTCGCTTCGGCACCGCGAGCTGGTCGATCGGCGGCAGCTGCGAGGCGTGATAGGCGATGAGCCCCGCGAGCCCGATCACCCCCCAGAGGCCGAGGACGACGCAGCCGTAGACGATGCGGCCGAGCCAGGAACGCCGGCGTCGGCCGCGACCGGAGGCCTTCGCCCGCCCCGTTGTCCGCGCCGGCGCCTTGCTCGGCTGCCGCGCTCCGCCGCCCGATCGCTTCGCCACGCCGTCTCCTGCCCCGGGACGGTCCTCACGGGTCAGGCGCAGGTCGAGTTCGCCGCGATCCCGCGCGCGCCCTTCGGGCACGTCGAAGTTCGGCTCAATCCTGCCCCGACCCTTGGCCATGCATCCCGTTCTCGAATGTTCCGCCGCGAGGCGCGACCGTCAGGCACGCCGCAGGACGGTTTCCGCACGCCAAATGCGGCGGTTTCGCGCCCCGTCCGGCAACGACACCGGGGCCGGCACCGCCGGCGATCCTTGTCGAAACCGTTTGTGACCGCTTCGCGGTACGGTGCGGAAAAAGGCTGGCCAATCCGTTAAGGACCGTGCCGGACGGTCGGGATCGAACCCGGCCACCGCGTGCCGGGAGGACGCTGCGCTAGCGCGCGGCGCCCTGAAGCTCGCCCGTGCTCGCCAGGATCGTCTCCTGCAGCGCGGTCGCCGCCGCGTGGTGGCGACCCGGGCCGAGCACGACGAACTCGACCGCGCCGAGCGGCGGCAGGCCGGCCGCCTCGGAGATCGCGGCGAGGCCCGGCGGCAGGATCTTGGCCGAGTGCGGCGCGATGCCCAGGCCCGCCTCGACGGCGGCCCGCAGCCCCATCAGGCTTCCGCTAGTGCAGGCCACCCGCCAGGACCGGCCCACCGCCTCGAGGGCGTCGAGCGCCAGGGTGCGGGTCATCGACGGTGGCGGGTAGAGCACCAGGGGCAAGGGCTTGGCGGGATCCGGCACGAGGCCGGGCCGGCCCGTCCAGATCAGGTCCTCCGCCCAGGCCAAGGCCCCGCGCGGGTCGCCGCGCCGCCGCTTGCAGAAGATCACGTCGAGCTCGCCCGCATCGTAGCCCTGGTAGAGGGCGCGGCTCAGACCGACCGTGATCTGGAGATCGACCGCGTCGTGCCGATCGGCGAAGCGGGCCAGGACCTGCGCCAGGGTCGACAGGGTGTAATCCTCGGAGACGCCGAGCCGGATACGGCCGCGCAGGCCTTCCGGCGAGAAGAAGGCCCGCAGCCGGTCCTGCGCGTCCACCACGTCGCGGGCGAAGCCGATCATGGCCTGACCGTCCGGCGTGGGTGCGACCCGGTGCGTGTCCCGTGTCAGGACCGCGCGACCGAGCGCCTGCTCGAGCCGCGCGATGTGCCCGCTCACCGTGGATTGCCGCAGACCGAGAGCCTGCGCGGCGGCGGTGAAGCTGCGGCTCTCGACGACGGCCAGGAACGAGCGCAGCAGCTCGATGTTCAGGTTGCCTATCATGAGTCACGATAACCGATATCGGTAACCTGCGGGCGCCGCGCGGCGTTAGGGTTCGGGACAGCCCCGTCCCAGAGCCGCGCCGCGAAGCCCCGCCCGATGTCCGCACCCGTTATTGTGACCACGCTGTTCGTCGGCGGCCTCATGGCCATCCCGACGCTCGGGAAATGGGCCACGCAGGTCACGGAGGTGCTCGCCTCCCTGCTGGCGATCGCCACCGTGCTGGTCGCGATCCTGTACCTCTGCGATCGCTGGCCCGACTACTTCGCCAATCCGCGGATGCCGGTCGGCCTGACGGCGACGCCCTTCGCCGACTGAGACGATGACCAGTCCCGCGCGATCTCGGAGGCCGGGGAGCGGTCCCTTCGCCGGCGCCGCCCTGGCGTTCGTCGCCGGCTTCGTCGACGCGGCGGCCTTCATCGCGCTGACCGGCCTCTTCACCGCTCACGTCACCGGCAACTTCGTGCTGATCGGCGCCGAGCTGGTCGCGAGCTCCAGCGGTGTGGTGGCCAAGCTCCTGGCGCTGCCCGTCTTCGTCGGGGCGGTGGCGGGGGCTCGGATCCTGGCCCTGGCGCTGGAGCGGCGGGCTTTCGACCCCTTGCCCTGGCTCCTCGCCGTCGAGGTGGCCCTGCTCGCGGGATTCGGGCTGTGCGGCACCGTGTGGTCGCCCCTCGGCGGAGCGGACAGTGCCGCTTCCATCGCCGTCGGCATGCTCGCGGTCGCGGCCATGGGGTTACAGAACGCCATCGGCCGCCTGTCTCTCGGCCATCTCGCCCCCACGACGGTCATGACGGTGAGCGTCAGCCAGGCCGTCATCGACGCGACCGACCTCGTCCTGGGACGCGGCCCGCAGCGCGATCAGACCCGGGAGAGGTTCCTGCGCGTGCTCCCGGCGATCGCGGCCTTCGCCGCGGGCGCGCTGTTCGGCGCCTTCGGGATCGCGCATCTCGCCTTCGGCAGCATCGTCCTGCCCCTCGGCGTTCTGACGGCCCTGATCGTCCTGGCCGCGGCGCCCGGCGACGCCGGCGCCGCGCCGTGAGGAGCCGCGCCGCGCGGCGCTCGGGCGGCGACCGCCGTCACCGCTCGGCCGGCGGTTCGGGCGACGGCTTGCCGAGCACCCGTCGCGCCTCGGCGAGCAGAACGGGATGGCGCGCCGCCTGCGGACCGGAATCCGGCGTCTCGCGGCCGAGCCGCGCGATGCGCGTCCCGAACAGGCGCCGGCGCAGACCGAACCGGCGGACGCTCATCAGCAGCGCCTGAAGCACGAGGCGGACGGCCTCGGTCCGCTCGCGCTCCTCCACGATCGCCGCCGCGAGAGCGGCCTCGCGGCGGAGCGCGGCCTCGAGCTCCTCCCGGACGGCGGCGCGGGCCGCCTCGTCCTTGCGCGCCGCGTCGAGCTGGATCCGGCATTCCTGGAGCGCGCTGAGCAGCAGAAGCTCCTGCGCGGACGCATCCCTCATCAAGGCCTCCCGGGGCGCCGTCTCCCGTCCGCCGACGGGGCGTTCCGCCCGATCACCGACGCGCCGGCCGCGGACCGGCCCGCGCGCGTCCTCGTGCGACGCCATAGCGAGCGCGGCCGCTGGCCGGAAGCCGCCGACCGGATTATTCGGCACCCGCACCGCAAACCACGGGGGAATCGGGGACGTGCAGATTCGGATCGCTCTGGCCTTCGGGGCCATCACGCTGGGAGGCGGCGCGCTGGCGCCCGCCCCGGCCCAGGCCTACCAGCTCGACACGGTGAACCTGGTCGGCTGCGCGCAGGAGGGCGGCGTCTGCCGGATGCCCTACCCCACCAACGTCTATTACGGCGTGCCCGGCCGGACGAACGGCCGGCCGTTCCCGCAGGGCGGCGTCGTGCCCTGCAACACCCAGACCTTCGGCGATCCGGCGCCCGGCCAGGCGAAGAGCTGCTGGTACGCCCCGCGGATCAACGCGGGCGGCGGGGGCTACGGCGGTGGCGGCGGGGGTGCCTACGGCGGCGGGGGCGGCTACCGGAATGACGGCTACGACGACCGGCGCGACGCCTACCGCGACCGCCGCGACTACGACCGCCCGCCGCCCCGCCGCTCCTACGACGACGATTACGGGCCGGGGCCGCGCCGCTACCGGGGTGATCCCGACGAGTACTGATCTCGGCCTAGCAGGGCAGGCACGGGAACGTATTTGCCCTGTTAACCGCGATCCGGCATCGTCCGGCTCCGCGGAGCCGCGAGACCGGATGGAGGAGCTGATGACGGAGAATCGCCGCGGCACCTTCCGGAAGAACGCCTTCACGTTCGGCGCCGTGCTGCTCGACGGCGGCGAGGTGAGCTGCCTGGTCTGGGACGCCACCGACGTCGGCGCGCAGATCGAGGTCGAGGACGATCAGGCCGTGCCGGACCGCTTCCCGCTGCGCGTCAGCGCGGGCACCGAACCGCGCCCGGCCACCGTGGCGTGGCGGCGCAGCCGGCGGATCGGCATCGCCTTCGACGGTTGAGGGCCCTCAGCTGGCCTGCAGGGCCGCGCGCGGCCCGGACCCGGACCCGACCAGCCGGAACCGGCGCGGCCGCACGAACAGCAGGTCGAGCGCCGTCCCGCGGACGAGCCGCTCCAGCACCAGCGGCAGGATCACCGCCATGGCCATGACGGTCAGGCTCGCGAGGCCGATATCGGTGATTGCGCCGGTGCGCACGAGGATCTCCCGGGTCGCCGCCATCGGCAGCGAGAAGGCGAGGTAGATCACGATCGAGCGCTGGCCGCAGGTCCGGACCGCCTCGGCGACGGGACCGCCGGCGCGGCCGATCAGAGCCGCCGCCACCACGATGGCGAGGGCACCGGCCGCGCCGAGAGCGAGGCTCACCAGCGGCAGGCTGGCGAGGGTCGGATGATTAGGCAGGCCCGACGGGGTCAGCGCGAGCCAGCCTTCCAGGACCGCCCAGGCGGCGAGGCCGCAGAGGGCGAGCGGGACGTGGCGGCGCGCCGCGTCGGCGAGCGCGAAGATCCGCCCGGCGAACAGGTAGCCCGCGACGAAGTAGACGTAGCGGGCACAGAACTCCTCGATCAGGGTCGAGTCGCTGCGGATGTCGGCGATCTGCAGCAGGGCGGCGCCGGCGAGGAGCAGGCCGCCCGGCACGCGGCGCAGGGCCTTGGTGACCACCGAGAACACCGCCAGCAGGTAGATGAACCAGAGGCTGGAATAGGGCTCGACCAGCGCGTGCGCGAGGTGCGCCGCGAAGGCCGCGGGACCGGCATCGCCGACGATCTTGCCGTACTTGGCGACCGACTGGATCACCAGCCAGAGCAGGTAGAAATAGGCGAAGTGGACGACCCGGCGATCGGAGAACAGCCGCCAGTCGCGGTCGATGACCCGTCCCACGAACAGGCCGGAGAGCAGGAAGAAGTCCGGGATCCGGAACGGCTTCGCGAAGGCGACGACCGGGTGGAGGAAGCCCTCACCGCCCATGGCCTCGCCGGTGCCGATGACCGAATGCATCATGACGACCAGGAGGATGCAGATCCCCTTGGCGATATCGACCCAGGCGAGCCGATCCCCCGTATCCCCGACCCCGGCCATCGTCCCCACCCTCGCGATCGGGGCGATCCTGGACCGGTTCGGGTTGACGGCAAGGAACGGGGCGGCGGCCACCTGCGGATGTGACGAACGCCCGGTAAACGCCGGCCGGGCAGGTGTCAGATCTTGCGGCGCGCCGACTTCCGCTCGCGGGTCATGCGCGTGGCGGCGTGGAAATCGTCGGGCTTGCCGCGGACCCAGACGAGGAAGCGCGCGATCTCCGGATCGGCGCGCAGGGCCTCGACGTCGGCGAGGCGCTTGGCGATCTCCGCCTCGCTGTAGCGGGCGTGGATCGCCGAGTGGCAGATCTGGTGCAGCCGGACCGTGCCGCGATGGGTCCCGCCCTTCAGCTTCGGCGTGAGGTGATGGAGGCTGGAGCGGGCGCGGCGCGGAATCGGGCGCTCGCAGAGGGGGCAGACCGGGTCCGGCGGGCCCGGGACGCCCGGCGCGTCCGGATCCTCGGCGCTCCAGCGCTGCGAGCGCCGTCCGACCACGCGAGCCTCCTTCTCCTACCCCTGCTGATCCACCGGCTGCGGGCAGGCCGGACCGACGCCTTGTCCGAACAGCGCCTCGGCCTCGCGATCCCGGCTCCCCAGGATGGAGACGTGGTCCCCCGGAATCACGTCGATCCGCGCCCGCGGGCCGGCCGCCGCGGCGAGGTTCCGCGCCAGCTTGGCCGGCACCACCGTGTCGTCGCGGCCCTGCACGATCAGCACGGGCACCGTCCCGTCGCGGATGCGCAGGTCCGAGCGGTACGTGTCGCGCAGGAGCCAGATCGGGGCTAGCGGGACATGCAGCCGCACGGTGTGGGTCATCGAGTCGAACGGCGCCTCCAGGTACAGGCCGATCGTCGGCACCCGTTCGGCGACCGCAACGGCCACGGCGGCCCCGAGGGAGTGTCCGTGGAGGAGGATCGGCGCCCCGGGCGCCCGCGCCCGCGCGGCCTCGACGGCCGCCAGCCCGTCGCGGATCAGCCCGTCCTCGCTGGGGCTGCCGGTGGATCCGGGATAGCCGCGATAGGCCACGGTGAGCACGCCCCAGCCGCGCGCCCGCCAGGGCTCCGCGGCGAAGCGGGCCGCGTGCGGCTCGGGGCGGGACCCGTTGCCGTGAAAGCTCACGACGACGCCGCAGCCCGGCCGCGGCGGCCGCCACAGGCCGTGCAGGGTCTCGCCATCGGGGGTCGCGACCGTGATCGTCGCGAGGCCCGGCGGGATCGTCCACGGGTTCTGCGGCCCGAAGGCGCCCGGATAGAGGAACCGGCGCTGCCCGAGCGCGAGCGCGGCGCAGGCCAGCCCGCAGAGGAGGAGCGCGGCGAGCAGGAGGCCGGCGATGAGGCGCATTGCGGTGCGATCGCGGTGCGATTGGGTGCGGGAGAACGCGTGCGTTCGGACGAACGGTTTCGGGGATGTGTTTTCTAGGGCGCTCGGTCAGCATTGACAAAGCCGTCCGCGGGCCCGAGTCTGGAACCGTTCCGAGGGGGGCCCTGAAGAGGGCTGAGATTGGGCACGCTGCCCTGACCCTTGAACCTGATCCGGCTCATACCGGCGGAGGGACGGGAACCTGCGGTCGCATCTCGCGCGACCTCATCTCATCTCGGCCATCGCGTGGACCGGACCGCTCCAGCACGAGGAGAGGCCCACGATGAACGCACCCGTTCTCCCGAAGGACGTGAAAGGCAGCCCCGAGACCGTGACCACGGGTCCGGTCACCGGATCGCGCAAGGCGTACGCGAACCCGGCCGGGCGGCCGGACATCCGCGTCCCCTATCGCGAGATTGTCCTCTCCGATCCGAAGGAGGAACCGGTGCGGGTCTACGACCCGTCGGGCCCCTACACCGAGACCGATGCCCGCATCGACCTCAATGCCGGCCTCCCCGGCGTGCGCGAGCCCTGGGTCGCGGCCCGCGGCTACGCGGCCGTCGCGCCACGCGCGGTGAAGCCCGAGGATAACGGATTCGCGGGCGACAAGCTCGTGGCCCCCTGCCCCGCCGAGCGGACCGTCCGCAAGGCGGCCCCGGGCCAGATGGTGACACAGTACGAGTTCGCCCGCGCGGGGATCATCACCGAGGAGATGATCTACGTCGCCCACCGCGAGAACGTCTGCCGCGAGGCCATGCTCGCGGGCGCCGAGGCCGCGCTCGCCGACGGCCAGAGCTTCGGGGCCTCGGTCCCGCCCTTCATCACCCCGGAATTCGTCCGTGACGAGATCGCCCGCGGCCGGGCGATCATCCCGGCCAACATCAACCACACCGAGCTGGAGCCGATGGCGATCGGCCGGAACTTCCTGGTCAAGATCAACGCCAACATCGGCAACTCCGCCGTGACCTCCTCGGCCGCCGACGAGGTCGAGAAGCTCGTCTGGTCGATCCGCTGGGGCGCCGACACGGTCATGGACCTGTCCACCGGCCGCAACATCCACAACATACGCTCGTGGATCATCCGCAACAGCCCGGTCCCGATCGGCACGGTGCCGATCTACCAGGCGCTGGAGAAGGTCGGCGGCGACCCGCTGAAGCTCGACTGGGAGGTCTTCAAGGACACGCTGATCGAGCAGGCCGAGCAGGGCATCGACTACTTCACCATCCATGCCGGCGTGCGCCTCGCCCACGTGCCGCTGACCGCGCGGCGCGTCACCGGCATCGTCTCGCGCGGCGGCTCGATCATGGCCCGCTGGTGCCTCGCCGGGCACCGGGAATCGTTCCTCTACGAGCGGTTCGACGAGATCTGCGACATCATGCGGGCCTACGACGTGTCGTTCTCCCTGGGCGACGGCCTGCGCCCGGGCTCGATCGCCGACGCCAACGACGCCGCCCAGTTCGGCGAGCTGGAGACGCTGGGCGAATTGACCAAGATCGCCTGGGACAAGGGCTGCCAGGTGATGATCGAGGGCCCCGGCCACGTGCCGATGCACAAGATCAAGGTCAACATGGAGAAGCAGCTGAAGGAGTGCGGCGAGGCGCCGTTCTACACCCTCGGCCCGCTGACCACCGACATCGCCCCCGGCTACGACCACATCACCTCGGGAATCGGCGCCGCCATGATCGGCTGGTTCGGCACCGCGATGCTCTGCTACGTCACCCCGAAGGAGCATCTCGGCCTGCCGGACCGGGACGACGTGAAGACCGGCGTCATCACCTACAAGATCGCCGCCCACGCCGCCGACCTCGCCAAGGGGCATCCCGCCGCGCAGCTCCGGGACGACGCGCTCAGCCGCGCCCGGTTCGACTTCCGCTGGGAGGACCAGTTCAACCTGGGCCTCGATCCGGATACGGCCCGGCGCTTCCACGACGAGACCCTGCCGAAGGACGCCCACAAGGTCGCGCATTTCTGCTCGATGTGCGGGCCGAAATTCTGCTCGATGAAGATCACGCAGGACCTGCGCGCCGAGGTGCTGGCGATGGAGGAGGCCGGCGAGGTCGTGGGCGCGGCGCCCGCGATGTCGAAGGCCGAGGCCGAGGCCGGCATGCGGGCGAAGTCGCAGGAATTCCTGGCCGAGGGCGGCAAGCTCTACGTCGACGCCGCCGAGTGAGACGGCGGCGCGCCCGGTCCGCTCAGGATTCGGGCGCGCCGCAGCGAAGCCCCGGCGTTCCGCCGTGCGGGGCCTCAATATCGAGAATGTCGCCCGGGCGGGCGCCGTAGGCATCGTGCAGCGCCGCGAGCATCAGGTCCGCGGCGATGCCCATGTCGGGCGGCGTTCCCAGCTCCACGAGGCGCGCGAAATTCTCCGCCGGGTCCGCCTGGACGTATCCGAGCGCCGCCAGCGCCTGCCGGGCCGTTGCATCCAGCCGCAGGCGCCTTCGGCCGGGTGGTCCGTAGGCGCCCGACGCGGCCTCGCAGAACATCCGCGTATCCCGATCCTGGAAGATGCACTGGACGTAGCGCCGCGCCTGTCCGTGCGGCGCGACGACGATGAAGCGGTCGCGCGAGACGTCGACCGGCCCGCGCTTGTGGATGGCGTCGAGCCGCTCCGCGACGGCGCAGCGGTGCTCGCGGATGAACGGCGCGCGCGTACCCGGATCGCCAGCCGCGGCCGGCGCGGCGAGCGCCGGACTTGTCGCCAGGACGAGCATCGCCGAGATCCTGTACATCGCGTGCTCCACGCTGCGCGCGGCGGGCCGCGGCCCCGCCGCGGGAAGACGAACTGGCTGGGCGCCGAGTCGACCCAGGAGCAAATTCAGCACGGATTTGTGTCGCCCCGGTAACGCGATGTTCATCGCATCTCCGATCCCGCCGCATCATCCGGTGGACCGGCGGTCGCCATTAAGGAACGATTAGGCAGGACCGCGCCTCAATCCTTCGATCACAGGATCGCAGGAGACCGGCGATGGAGATCCGAACGCTGACATCCACGACGCCGGGGCCGCAGGGCCTCGACGCGCTCGGAGCGACGGCCGCCGCCGCCGTGACCCAGCAGGCGCCCGAGCCCGAGACCCCCGCCAAGCCGCTCGAGCCCGCGGTGAAGCTCGACATCGGCACGAACGGCGGCAAGGCGCGGTACATCCAGGATCCGGACACCAGCTCGATCGTGTTCCAGGTGGTCGATCCGTCGTCCGGCAACGTGATCGACCAGCTCCCGAGCGAGACCGCCCTGCGCAATCGCGCCTACGATTCCGCCCGCAGCACGCAGGGTTCGCAGAGCGGCAGCCTCTCCCGCGTCGCCTGAGCGGCGTCGCTCAGGCGCGCAACCGGCGGATCGAACCGTCGACCGGCGGCGCGGCAAGGCCGAACTGCGCCAGCGGCAGGATCTCCACCGGCGCGTCCCGCCGCGCGACGAGCACGCTGTTCTCGGCGACCGTCGTCCAGGTGCCGTGATCGCGGTCGAGCGGCTCCGAGGCGATGACCACGCCACCCTCCGAGGCGCGGTAGTAGAGCGAGTTCGCCTTGTCATTCGCGGCGTAGCGGAACGCGTAGAGATCGCGTCCGTCGGCCAGCGCCGCGGTGAACCGGAACGGATGCGGCCCGGCGAGATCCGTGAGGCGCGCGAGCGCGCGCGCCGTCGCCTCGACCGGATCGCGGCGCGGCCCCGGCCCCATCAGGCCGCAGCCCAGCAGCCCGAGGAAGATCGCCTCGGAATCGGTGGTCCCCGCGCGCGACGGGTACAGCTCGTCTGGGATCAGCGCCTCGACCGGCCGCCGCAGGCGGCTCCAGTCGCCGATATAGCCGTTGTGCATGAACAGCCACGGACCGCAGGCGAAGGGATGGCAGTTCGGCCGGGTGATCGGCGTCCCGGTCGCGGCGCGCACGTGCGCGAAGAACAGGTGCGAGTGCAGGTGCCGGCACAGGTAGCGCAGGTTGTCGTCCGACCAAGCGGGCTGAACCTCGCGGTACCGGCCGGGCTCCGGGTGATCGCCGTACCAGCCGAGCCCGAACCCGTCGCCGTTGGTCGCCGCGGTCGATTCGAGCGCCGCGATGCTCTGCGAGACGAGGCTGTGGGACGGCTCGGTGACGTAGTGCTCCAGCGGGATGGTGCGTCCCGCGTAGGCGATCCAGCGGCACATCGACGGGCTTCTCCGGGTGTCTGTCGACCGGCTGATCCGGGACGATCGTGGACAAAGCGCGGCACCTTGAGCGCGCGATCGATCACGATCCGTCGCGAAAGGCGTGCCGCGGCCCGTCTCAGACGCCGTGCGTCTGGAGCCAGCTCTCCAGAAGGGCCACCTGCCAGAGCTTCGAGTTGCCCTTGGGCGTCAGCGTGCCGTCGGGATCGGCGAGCAGGTGATCGACGTAGGCGCGGTTGAAGATGCCGCGCGCGCGCGCCTCGGGACGGTCCAGCACGTCGCGGACGTAGTCGAGGAACGGGCCGCGGATGTGCTTCAGCGCGGGAACGGGGAAGTACCCCTTCTCGCGGTCGATCACCTCGGCGGGGACGACAGCCCGCGCGGCCTCCTTGAGGATGTACTTGCCGCCGTCCCGGACCTTGAGCTCCGCCGGGATGCGGGCCGCCAGCTCGACGAGGTCATGGTCGAGGAACGGTACCCGCGCCTCGAGGCCGTAGGCCATCGTCATGTTGTCGACCCGCTTGACCGGATCGTCGACCATCATGACCTCCTGGTCGAGTTGCAGAGTCTTGTCGATGGCGCTGTCGCTCCGCGAGTTCGCGAAGAAGGTCGCGATGTAGTCGGTGCTGTGATCGCCGCCGACCATGTCGGGCGTCAGGGCCTCCCGCATCTCGGCATGGTCGCGGTCGAAATACGCCTTCGCGTAGTCGGCGACCGGGTCCGTCGAGCCCATCAGCTTCGGATACCAGTGATAGCCGCCGAACACTTCGTCGGCGCCCTGCCCGCTCTGGATCACCGTCACGTGCTTGGCGACCTCCTGCGAGAGCAGGAGGAAGGCCACCGCGTCGTGGCTCATCTGCGGCTCCGACATCGCCGCGATGGCCGCGGGCAGCGCCTCCAGCGTCCGGGTGCCGTCGACCGCGAGCTTCGTGTGGTCGGTGGCGAAGGTCTCGGCGATGATGTCCGAGTACTTGAACTCGTCGCCCTCGACCCCGTTCACCGCGTCGAAGCCCACCGAGAAGGTCTTGAGGCCCCGCTGCCCGCCGCGCGCCAGCAGGGCCACCAGCAGCGAGCTGTCCAGGCCGCCCGAGAGGAGAACCCCCGTCGGGACGTCGGCGACCTGCCGGCGCTCGACGGCGGTGCCGAGGGCGTCGAGGACGGCCTCGCGCCAATCCGCCTCGGTCCGGCCACGGTCGGCCGCGCGTGGGCCGATCGCCAGGGTCCAGTAGGTCGACGCGTGCCGCGTCCCGTCCCGCTCGATCGTCAGGACCGTCGCCGGTGGCAGCTTGCGCACGCCCTTGAGGATGGTGAGCGGGGCCGGGACGCCCGCGTGCCAGGTCATGTAGTGGTGGAGCGCGACGGGATCGATCGCGGTATCGACGTCTCCGGCGGCTAACAGGGCCGGGAGCGACGAGGCGAAGCGGAAGCGGCCCTTCGTCTCGCTGTAATAGAGCGGCTTCACGCCGAGCCGGTCGCGCGCCAGCACGACCCGCCCGGAATCCCGCTCCAGGATCGCGAAGGCGAACATGCCGGCGAAGCGCTCGACGCAGGCAGTTCCCCAGGCGTGGAAGGCCTTGAGCACCACTTCGGTGTCGCTCGTCGAGAAGAACGCGTAGCCCTTCGCCTCGAGTTCGGCGCGCAGCGCGCGGAAATTGTAGATGCAGCCGTTGAACACGATCGCGAGCCCGAGGGCGGGATCGATCATGGGCTGCTGACCGGCCTCGGACAGGTCGATGATCTTGAGCCTGCGATGGCCGAGAACGACCCGGCCGGAACCGAAGAGCCCCGCCGCGTCGGGCCCGCGCGGCCGCAGAGATCCCATCATCGCGTCGACGGCGGCGGGGTCGGCCGGCCGGTCGAAGCAGATCTCGCCGCAGATTCCGCACATGGTGTCAGCAGGGTCTCGGTCCGGCGCCACGCGCGCTTCGTCGAGCGAAACGGCCCGCGCGCCGCGGCGTTCCGCCGACCCCGCCGGGACGGCGCGCCGGGCTCCCGCGGGGCCGCCCGGGGATCACGACCGGGGATGCCGGACCCGTTTGACGCCGTCGCCCTCGAACTGCTAGACCATGGCCGTACATGAGCGCACGGCGCCGTTCGGAGTTCGCGCTCCGCGACGGGTCGTATCCGTGCCGACCATGTCGGCGGGCGTAGTTCAGTGGTAGAACGTCAGCTTCCCAAGCTGAATGTCGTCGGTTCGATCCCGATCGCCCGCTCCATGATTTTTAATGGCTTAGTCGCCCAGACTGGTATCACCGGCGAGCGTGATACCAGCGTGATACCAGTCGCAGGCACTGGCGGAGCCTGGCGCTGATTCGAATGCGCCGCACCGAATCCTCACCACGTAGCGATGAATGACGCGGTCCGACGAAACGCGGGCACGGCTTCAGCGCGACCACGGGTGCCAAGACGCCTGAAGTTGGGGGCCTCACAACCAACGGGTCGTCCGTTATCCCGGCGGATGCTAGGTGTTCGCGCATGGCCGACGTAACCGCCATCGAGTGGACCGATGCGACTTGGAACCCGGTGACGGGCTGCACCAAGATCAGCCCCGGCTGCGACAACTGCTATGCCGAGCGCTTTTCAGAACGGTTCCGTGGCGTGCCGGGTCACCCATTCGAGACTGGGTTCGACCTGACCCTTCGCCCGACGCGCTTGGAGCAACCGCTGGCGTGGCGCGAGCCGCGCATGATCTTCGTGAACTCCATGTCGGACCTGTTCCACAAGGAGGTGCCCGAGGAGTTCGTCGCTCGCGTCTTCGACACGATGGAGCGGGCGAATTGGCACACGTTCCAGCTCCTAACGAAGCGCTCCTCCCTCATGCGGGATTTCCTCCGTCGCCGGTACGGCGCGAGCCGAGGGCCGGCGCACATCTGGTGCGGGGTGTCGGTCGAGGACGGGGTGAGGGTCTCGCGCATCCGTCACCTTCGCCAAGCTCCGGCCGGCATCCGGTTTCTCTCTATCGAGCCCCTGGTCGCGCCCGTCGGTCGGCTCGACCTCGAAGGCATCGACTGGGTCATCGTCGGCGGCGAGAGTGGCCCCCGCGCCAGACCGATGGACCCGGAGTGGGTCCGGGAGGTCAGGGACCAATGCGTCGTGGCCGATGTGGCCTTCTTCTTCAAGCAATGGGGTGGATTCCGCCCGAAATCCGGCGGCCGCAGCCTGGACGGACGGGAGTGGAGCGAGTTTCCTGTCGCTCAACGTCGCTCTAAGGTTGCCGCCGGATGACGAAGAAGCCCAAGGAAGGCGTCGGCCCTTGGGCTAAGGAGAAGCTGGACGCACTGGGCGAGTACCTTGGGTTCTACACCAAGGTGCTCAAGAACCAGGGTTGGTGGTGCCGGGGCACCATCTTCGTCGACGCGTTCGCCGGCCCCGGCCGGGCCAAGGTTCGGACCAAGCCGAAGGCGGCGCCGGAAGTCAGCCTGTTCGACACCGAGCCGGCCGCGGACGCCGAGGCGGTCGAGTACCTCAAAGGCTCACCCCGCGTGGCGCTCGACGTAGAGAACCCGTTTTCGCGCTACGTCTTCATCGAGCGCAACCCCGAGCGCGTCGCCGAGCTGCATGCGCTGGCGGAGGAGTACGGCGATACCCGCCGCATCGTCGTGAAAGAAGGCGACGCGGCCACCGAGCTCCAGGCCATCCTCGACAGCGGCATCAACTGGAAGCATCACCGGGCGGTGGTCTTCGTCGACCCGTTCGGGATGCACATCCCATGGTCGACGTTGGAGGCGCTGGCGCGGACCGGCGCCATTGAGGTGTTCGTTAACTTCCCGCTGGGCATGGCCATCCAACGGTTCCTCGTGCGCAGCGGTAACATCCAAGAGAACTGGCAGGCGACGCTGGAAAGCTTTTTCGGGAGCCCGGATTGGCGCATCCATGCCTACGAGGAGCGCGACGGTCTGTTCGGAGCCGAGACACTCAAGCTCGCCGATTCCGGAATCCGTCTATTGGAATGGTACCGTGGCCGACTCAAGGAGTCGTTCGGCCATGTCTCCCCGGGGCGGCTAATCCGAAACTCTCGGGGTGGTCACCTGTATTACCTCGTCTGGGCAGGGCCCAATAAGAAGGGCCTCGACGGCGCGCAGCACATCCTGAGCAAGGGCGACCGGGTGCCTCCAGCACGAGGAAGCAAGCTGAAGATCTCCGATTAGGCTGTGGAACAGGCTGGCATGTTCGCCGCATCGAGGGCCCGGCGCCGGCGACGCGCTACATGGGCGAGCCTGGCGTGGCCGACGTCTGCTTGGCTTACCGCCGAGAGCTCCTCATCGCGCGGCCGACGACGTGGGCATGCGGGCGGTTCGATGCGTTGCCGGCCGGAGCGCGAGATGACACGTTGAGGGCATGAGGACCCTCACCGCCCTGGTCGCCGCGATGCAGGCCCGCGAGGCCGCTCGGCAACACGGGGCGAACCCCCGCCTACATCATCGAGGCCGACACGACCGGCACGCCCGTAACGTGGGTACTGCCTGGGCACGGCACCGTCCGGCGCTATCCCGGCGGCCGGTGCGTGCGCGTCCGCGATGGCGTCGAGCCTCCGACGACGGGGTGGGGCCACCCCGTCGCCACCAAGACCTAGGCCGTGTTGGAGCCTGCCTCCGCCTCGGCCCTGGCCATGGCCTGCCGCCCGTCGCCAAACTCCAGGCAGAATGCCTCCGCTTGGTACAGGTCGACGCAGCGCCAGTAGAAGATCGTCACGTCGGCATCGCGCTTGCCCTGGGACATGAGCATGAGGCGCCCCCACCCCTTCAGGCAGGCGATGCCAACTCCGCCGCGCTCGCCGGCGTGGGGAAACACGGCGACGACCATGTCGACCTCCGCGAACCGCTTCCGCAGCCATTCCGGGTCCTTTGAGACACCCCGCGAGATGGCCCGGTCGGTCGTGGCGTTGGCCTCGTCCAGGTAGTGCTGGATCTGCGCGACCGACATGCCACGCATCATGGTCAGGGTCGGACCCTTTGGGAGACAGATCACATCATCCCGACGGTCGCCGCCTGCAGCCATTCGTCGCTTCTTCTCGCCCATTTCGTGACCTCCGTCCTTTCGATGGTCACAGCCTGAATGGCGAAGGTTACTTGAAACCGAATCGCCGAAGATCGTTATCTGTTGTGGTGTGCATTCGCTTTCCTCATACCATGGAATTCAAGTAACTTGCTTCATAAAGACCACTTCCCCTTGTGCGAAGGCGTCTCACTTTATCGGATCGTTCGTAAATCGACTTCAATTTTATCAAGTTGGTTTGTTATGCCCCCCTCGGAGCATGCGTGCCGGCGAAGGCCCGTATCGGGTCGTCGTAGCTGCGGACGCCATGCTGCCAGACGACGGCCTCGTGCATCGGCGCCGTGAACCTCGGCGCTGCGACGCGGACCGAGCGGAGCTACTGCCGCTCCACCCCTCGCATGGCGCGCGCCCCACCTATGCGTGCCCAGTTTGCTACAAGCGTGACCGTGATAGCCGATGGCGGTTGAAACCGTTACAAGCTGGCTCGCCGCCAGGGCGAGCACGATGTAAGAACACCTAAGGGAGCCATCGACGTTAGATGTTGGGGCCGGCGCGAGGTGTCGATGGTCGATTTAGACCACATCAGGAAAGAGATTGCTGAGGAATACGCTCAGCCTCATAAGCATCCATGGATTATTGGGTTCTCCGGCGGCAAGGATAGCACTCTCGTCGCCCACCTTGTTTTTGAGTTTCTCCTGTCTATCCCGCGCAGCAAACGCACGCGCCCGGTCCACATGGTGGCGAACGACACCCTTGTGGAAAGCCCGCTTGTCGTGGCGCATCTTCGCCAAGTTACTGCCGAGATTCAGGATGCAGCCCATGCGTTCGATCTGCCGGTGACGGTCGCCATTACCTCTCCGGAGCCTGACAAGTCATTCTGGGTGAACCTCATCGGTCGCGGTTATCCGCCGCCAAATCGCACCTTCCGCTGGTGCACGGACCGCATGAAGATCCAGCCTACGAGCCGCTACATCAAGGAACGCGCCTCGGAGAGCGGTCAGGTAATTTTACTCCTAGGGGTTCGCCGGTCGGAGAGCGCCACCCGTGCTAGCACGGTCGCGCGCTATGACAACGGAGAGCGACTCAACCGGCACAACGACCTCGTCGAATGCATGGTGTTCCGGCCCATCGTCGAAATGACGACGAAGGAAGTCTGGTCCTTCTTGGCCATGAACGAGCCTCCCTGGGGTGGGTCGCATGCCTACCTGATGAAGCTCTACCAGGATGCTTCCGGTGGCGAGTGCCCGGTTATGACCCAGAAGAACGAGGTCGCGGCCTGCGGGACTTCCTCGTCGCGCTTCGGTTGCTGGACTTGCACGGTGGTCGACAAGGACCGCAGCCTCGAAGGATTCGTCGAGTCCGGCTACAAGGAGTTCGGCCCCCTGCTGGATTTCCGAGACTGGATTGCTTCCATCCGCAATGACCGGTCCCGCCGAATGGCACGGCGCCGTAACGGTGAGGTGACCATCACCAACGACGGCGTCTTTGTCCCCGGCCCGTTCACGCCGACCACTCGCCGGGAAATCCTTGACCGGCTACTGAAGCTGCAGAACACAATCGGGCAACCTCTGATAAGTGAGGAAGAGCTCGACCTCATCCACTCGATCTGGTCGCATGACGCCGTCATCATGGCGTCGGCGGTAGGGCGGGATCTGGTGCCGAGGCGGTTCTAGGGGAGAGAGATGTCGCGCAACGTCGTCGTAATCCTGGATCAAAAGGAAGGGCGACAGCTCGTCGTCCGGTTATGTCGCAAGTACGGCGTGAGGATAGCGGAATTCGAGGAACTTGTTCAGGCCGAACTTGCCCAAGTTGGCAAGCAAAAGAAGCGCGGCCTCTTCCTCGAATTCGACGATATCTTGGACCGTATGGACGACATCGATGCATCTTAAGTCCATAACATTACGCGACTGGAAGGCTTATACGGTCGCCAAGTTCGATTTCCCCTCTCCAACACCGAACAAGAACCTGGTCCTCATCGGCGCCCAGAACGGTTTCGGAAAGACCAGCTTCTTCGAGGCGGTCGTACTGGGCCTGTTCGGCAAGGATGGGATGCCGCTGATCGCGCGCGCGGCCTTCGCGGATGTCGGCGTCGAGCGCCTCACAACCAGCTACCGTGCCTTCATGGAGAAGGCCATCAACCGGAACGCCGTACGCAACGGCCGTACAAGCTGCTCAGTAACCTTGCTCTTCGGGCTGGACGAGGAGGACGAGGAAGAAATCGAGATCAAGCGCATCTGGAACTTTAGCGACAACGGGACCTTCAAGCCCGCTGACGAGGAGATCCAGATCTTCGAGGGCGCGCGCCGCAAGCCCGTGGGCCCGCACGCCTACTCTGGCGAGGACCGCGTCGAGTGGTTCCGCGACTACGTTGCCAAGACCTTCCTACCATACTACCTCGCCGCGTTCTTCCTGTTCGACGGCGAGCAGGTGAGCACCTTCGCCGAGCGCGAAATGAGCGCACAGGTTCAGAACGGCATTGAGGGACTGCTCGGCATCCCTGTGCTCCGAGAGCTCGCCCAGGACTTGCGAAACTATGCTCGCGACCGGCGCCGGGAGACGCCGTCCGGCTCCAACAGCACGCTGGCCCGGCTGGAGCAGGACCGAGAAGAATTGAACGCCAAGCTCGCCGAGGCGCAGGCGAAACTCGACGCGGTGTCGCCCAACCTCCTAAACATGGGCCAGGAGCGCGAGCGTATCACCCGGGAGCTGGACAGCTATGGAACCGGCTCGCAGGCTCAGCTGCAGGAACAGCTCTCCAGCCTGAACCGGTACAACTTGGAGGCCGAACGCGCTCAGGAGCAACTGCACACGTTGCTGGCCAGCGACGTGGCCTTGGCCTTGGCCGGGCGCGCGCTTCGCGACGAGACCGCGGACCAGCTCAGGCGCGAAGAAGTTCGGGAGGGTTGGGAAGCAGGGCGCGCCCAAGGCGACCGCAACCTCGAACGCTTCGTAGACATGTTCGCGAAGGCCGTGACGAAGATCGAGCCGACTCTGCAGGACAAGCAAGTGACCGGCGTGCGCGAGGCCATCGGCACTTGCTGGGAGTCACTCTGGCACCCCCCGCCGGACGATTGCGCCGACAGGATCATGCACGTTCACCTCACGTCCGCGGACCGCCAGCGCACGCGGCAGAAGCTCGCTGACGTCGCCGAGCTCGGCGCGCCTCAGGTCCTCACACTCGTCGACCGGGTCATCGACGCCGAGGTCGAGGCCTCGAAGATCAAAGAATCCATCTCTCGACTCGAAGGGGTGGCGCCGCAGCTTGAGGAAAAGCGCGACCGGCTCCGCACTCTGAACAGCGAGATAGACGGGGCCAACAAGGAAATCGGCGGGCTCCGCAACGAGGTCGCGGGCCTGACTGGCCAAATCGAGACGAAGAACAAGGACATCGCGCGGCTGGGAGCGCAGATGGACCAGGCACAGCCCGCCCTACGGCGCGCCACGCGCGGCGACAGGATGGCCGCCCTGATCGACGACATTGTGAAGGAAGCTGTCCCGAGCCAGATCTCCGAGATTGCCGCAGCCATGACCGCGGCCCACCGGACCATGGCGCACAAGAAGGATCTGGTGGAGCGGGTCGACATCGACGAGAGCTGCAATGTTCGGCTTCTGAACAGCCGCGGTGATGACGTGCGCGACCTCGACCTCTCGGCCGGCGAGAAGCAAGTTTTCACGCAGGCCCTGATCTCCGCGGTGGCGCAGGTGTCTGGGCGCGTCTTCCCAATGCTCATCGACACACCGTTGGGACGCCTCGACGTCGCGCACCGTCGCGGGGTCCTGCAGCACCTTATCGAGCGGAAGGGACAGGTCATCCTACTGTCGACCAACACTGAGGTCGTCGGCGAATACTACGAGCTCGTCCGGCCGCACGTTCTGCGCAGCTACATCGTGGAGCACGATCACGTCGACGGCGTGGGAAGCTCGGTTCCGCGCGATGGCTACTTTGAGACTGAGGGACGCTGATGGCGATTACGCTGGTTGACGTCGCCGGGGCGAACTTTAGGCCCGACGGGGAAGGCGACAAACTCAACGACACGTTCATGAAGCGGCTTGGCGTTAAGGCCCGGTACGTGCCGGCTCGCCTGGCAATCGCCCGCTCGCTTGCCGCCCAGGGAACGCCATCGCTCATCGGCGACAGCATCGAGCTGGGTAAGTCGGTCAAGGGCGACACCCTGTTCGGAACGGGCGCCAATCTGTCGACATGGTTCGCCCTCATCACGCAGAAGTCCGGTGGTAACATCGCCACCCTCAAGGACCTCACCGCGCTCGTCACGGCGCATTGGAGTCGAGGTCTATCCCTTCTGGATTCGGAGTGGAGACACGCCGATGGGCAGGAGAGCGCCTTCATCCGTCGTCTAGTCGATGTGGCCGGGCTCCCTGCCAAGGGCGGCAGCCGCGCGTCCGATGCCGGCATGCTCGACGTCTCGACGGAGTCCGGGCCCATCGGCGTCCCCATCGGCGAGATCTCCAACGATCTGTCGACCAAGAACAAGGTCGAGTGGGTCCTGAACGGTCCCGGCGGCAGCCCTCATGCCGCCCTCATGGGCGGTGTCGGGTCCGGCAAGACCAGGACAGCAGTCGCGATGCTGCGGGCCATCCGTGAGCGGTCCAGGGTCCCTTTCATAGCCTTCGACTTTAAGGGCGACCTGACGACCGACTCCGAGGGCAAGGGCTACGGCTTAGAGCGCGTTTTCGAGGCGACGGTCATTCAGCCGCCGCGTACGCCCATTCCGCTCGACGTGCTCGCCCTCGGCACCCGCGACAGCTTCAGCATCTCCGAGGCCGCGGTCCGATTCAGGGAGTCTTTTGGCAGGTTGAAGGGCTCGGCGCTCGGCGCGAAGCAACGGCCGGCCGTCGCCGAGGCCGTTGAGAACGCCCTTCAGGCGCACGAGCCCTGCGAGCTCTCGCACGTCCGGGACGCTTTGCGGCTAGTCTACGATAACCGGGGAATGCCGGAAGACGGCGCGACCGCGGCCTTGGAGGACATCTGTCGTTTCCCGCTATTCACCCCGACCATGACACCGGCGGAGTTCTTCCGCCGGAGCTGGGTGATCCGTTTGCCGCAGGAAGTGCCCGAGACCTGTCGCGGTATCGTGGTAAACCTGATGCTCGACGCGCTCGACACCTACCTTAACAGCCTGCCAGATTCACCAATGCCGGACGGTCGGCACAGAGCTCTCCGGGCGCTCTGCGTCATCGACGAAGCCCACCGCGTCCTTGGAACCAAGCTGCCCTCGCTTGGCAGCCTCATCCGCATGAGCCGCTCCAAAGGCGGTGCGGTCATGCTGATCTCTCAGTCGCCCGACGATTTCTCCGGCGAGGAAGACGACTTCCTCAGTGAGATGGGGATGATCGGCGCATTCGGAACGAACGCCAAGCCGGCTGCCGTAAGCCGAATCTTTGGGAAGGGGGCCAACCTGTCAAAGCTTTCGACAGGCCACTGTGTTGCAAAACTCCGCGGAGAGGAGAGCGCCCGCCGCGTGCTTGCCTGGGAGAAATAGGCCGATAGCCCGGGCACCTGCTCATCAAACCAAAACGCAATGAAAGATAGCTCTGCTTGTTGGGAGGCAGCGGTTGGACACTAAAGTTTGGTTTGAGCTGGTGAATGAGATAAAACTCCACGAGGAGAGTTTTGTTTTATATCCCAAGATGTGGGATCGATATGGCCCGCCCATTGGCTTAACGTGGAGCAAAGTCGAATTTGTGGAAGCGGCTCGCTCAAGTCTCCCGCAATCGGGTGGATTGTATGCGTTTGCTATAAGAGCGCCAAACCCAGATTTCCCTCCCAATAGCTATTTATTTTATATCGGCGAGGTCGGCGCGACCGGCTCGGCAAGCCGTACATTCCCGACACGTTTCAATGAATATTTGCGCGAACTTCGCATCATGACAAGGCCCAAGGTAGGTTATTACTTGCATAAATTTTACGGATACATAGATTTTTACTACTGTCCGATAGATCATTCTACTGTCGACATAAAGGCTTTGGAATCAAGGCTTATTACGTCACTATGGCCGAAGGCGAACGTCAAAGACTTTGACGCGAGCATACGGCCGGCCAGGGCTGCCTTCTCATGACGCACGAACCAATCTATCTGCCGTCCATTTTTGCTCAAATGGGTGACTGGACGTACTTCGCCACAGTCATGACGTTCGCCGATCTAAGTGAGAGAGTTCAGTACGCCGATGAAGTAAATCAGGTTCGTGTAAATCGTGAGCTGTCAGACCTTATCCAGCGCTCCCTTAACGGGCCTCGCTCCGACCTTATTTCACAATACCTGACGACTCATGATGACAGGTTCTTCAATTCACTTGTTGTTGCAGTTTATGGAGGAGAGCCAACATGGTTGGAACTCGGAATAGACGCATCGCTCAACGCCGAAGGATTGAACGCTGTTCCTGAGTGGACACGCTCCGCCTTCGGCTTTCTTCATCTGAGTGGCGAGGAGAAGCTGTTCGCGCTGGATGGACAGCACCGGTTGGCAGGTATTAAAAAGGCTATTACTCAAAACACGGAATTGGGCTCGGAAAAGATATCGGTCATATTTGTCTCTCACCGTGCTGACGAAGCTGGTAGAAAGCGGACGCGCAGGCTGTTCATCACTTTAAACAAGACGGCTGTAAAGGTAGGAAAATCAGATATTATTGCACTCGATGAATCTGATACCTATGCCATTATAACTCGGAGACTTGTCGAAACACATCCTTATTTTAGTCGAGGTCAAGTACGCATCAAGTATGGTCAAGCTAATTTGTCGTCTGAGGACAGCACGCATTTCACGACCATCATCAAGCTATATGATTACGTCTGCACCATCCTTGGAAATATCGTGACGGGCTCGGACCGCGATGCCCGTTTAGAAATGAAATATGTCCGGCCATCTGATGCAGATCTGAACAAGTATTATCAGAGGACGGCGCGTTTTTTCGAATTATTAGTCAGCGAAATTCCTGAGTTATCAGCATATTTCACAGCGAACGGTGACGCGGCTAGGGAAATCCTAGCCAGGGAGCGTCATACAAACAAGAATATTCTTTTTAGATCGGTGGGCCTTGAGGTGCTGCTTAGGGTCATTCGCAAGCTGAAGGGTATAACGGGAAACTGGGAAGATGCGGTCCGAGTTGCCGCAACCGTGCCAAGAAGGTTTACCGACGTGCCATACAGGAACGTTATATACAGCATGTCGGAGCAGAAGATCATCGCTGGTCGTGTCGTCTTAACCGCTAATTTGCTGCTGTACATGTTGAGAGCTGAGGAGCAGACTGCACAACTCAAACAGAAGTATGCCGAGGCATTGGGAACGCCCGTTGATGACACCAGGCTTCCGAGAAGGCTCCCTGTGTCGCCGCTCCTGAGCTAAGGGTGAAGTAGCCATCCCCACAATCGGGGCGATCCAGGTGGAGCATGGTCCGGATGCCCGCGGGGTTCTCAGGTGCGAGCTGAGATCATAGGCCGCATAATAGGTTTCGCGAGCAATCATGGAGATCATTCTGCAGTACATGAACCCCGATGCTTGGCCGGCTCCCGCCGGCTGGGTGGTCGTGGGCCACGTCGAGGGAAAGGCGTTCGCATACGATGAGGCTCGGCATCCGCATTTGATTGGTGAGGGCGGTGCCCAGCCCCTCGACCCAGTTCTCGTTAATCGAGCTTTGGCGCCTGCTGTCGAGGCTGCGGCGACGCGATTGTTCCCTGAAGGGTGGAGCTACGCCCTCGCGGAGGCCTTCGGGCTGAACCGGCGTTCGCTGCAGCGGGACCGCATCGCGAGGAACGGTCTGCATCCGAACGTCCTTCAGGAGCTCGGCGCCATGGCCTGCCACGACGATGCCGAGGGTATCGGGCGGCTGGCGTACGCCCTGGCCTGGTACGCCGACCGATGCTCCGACCGCGACCACCCGGCTGACCGGCTGGACGATGCGGAGCAGGGCGCGCTCAACGCCCTAAACGGCCTCCGCCGCGTCCGACGCGGCCGCGTCACGAAGCCGGACGGGGATACAGACAAGTGAGGGGTGCCCGTTAACCTTTTCCTGGGCTCGCCCTGCTAGAATGGACGCTTTCCAGCGCTGAGAGGCTCGTGCCGCTCGCGCCGACCCGGATGTACCGATGACGACCCCCCGCGCCCCCAGCGCGCCTCCGACGCTGCGCGAACTCCTCTGCGGCGCCGCTCTCTTCGGCGGGACGGCCCACGAGGACCTGTACTTATTCTTCAGCCACACTTGGCCCGACGTAATGTGCGGGAATCGCCACGGGCTCTACAACGCCGTCGGCTGCTCCTGGCCCATGACCGAGCTCCTGTTCGGTGTGTGGGACGCCACCGCCAGGATGATGGAGGAGCGGGGCAAGCAAACGCGCGTGGCGAGGAGAGTATTTCAGACGCAGTTGCTCGTCGCCTTCAGGTTGCTGCGCGACATGCTTGACGCGCGCCTCGCTGAGGACATCGAGCTAGACTGGGCGCATGGGCTGCCGTCGCCGCTGGATGACCTGCGCGGCCGCCTCGCCTTGATCCTCTACATGCTCGGCGAGGCGAGCGTCCTCGACGAGCTCATGAGGCTGCTGTGGTCGCATGCCAGGCGGTCTACGCCCGGCGACGGCTACGAGGAGCTCTTCGCGGCGGCCCTCGGCGCCTCGATCCTGGACGGCTCGTATCGGTCGCGGCACATCCCCGGGACCGACCTCATCGACGTCCTCGCCCAGTGGCGCGAAGAGGGGCGTGAGGCATTCGCCCTCGTGGCGAACCTCAAGCGGCAGGCCATCTGCGGTGCCGTCACCGAGGCGCTCACGGGCGAGAAGACCGCGCCGCGGCCGGAGCCGGTAGCCAAGGTAACGGAGGCCCGCGAGGAGCCTGCCGCCTCGGAGACCGAGGCGAGCCCCAGCGTCGTGGTCGTGCCTCGCATCGGCGGAGGCGGCAAGGGGCAGTCCAACAAGGACGCTGCGGCGGAGCTCCAAGTCATCCTCGGGGCGCGCCTCCCGCTCTACGCGTTTCCGTCGGACCGCCGCGTCCTCGTCGAGGGGGCCTCTGTCGATGCGCCGCACGCCCGCCTGTTCTTCGAGCGCCTCGTCGCGCTTCAGGACACACGGGAGCACTGGGCACTCCCGCCGATCCTCGCCCTGGGCGCCCCAGGCGGGGGCAAGACGACCGCCGTGGACGCGTTCTTCAGGCGGTGCGGCGTGCACGTGGAGCGGTACGCCTGCGACGGGTCGTCAGATTCGGCGGCGGCAGGTACCCCCCGGAGATGGCTCAGTGGCGAGGTCTCTCTCCCGCTCCGGGCCGCCATGACCGCCGGTCACGCGAACCCGGCCGTCCTCTGGGACGAGGTCAACCGCGCTGGCGGCAATCGCCAGGGCAGCGGCGGCACGCTGCGGGACGCGCTGACGAGCCTCCTGGAGCCGGAGAACGCGCGCCGATACCGAGACCCCTTCGTCGAGGCCGAGGTCGACATCAGCCACGTGCTGCACGTTGCGACTGCCAACAGCCTCGACGGCATCGCCTCGCAGGTCGTCGACCGGTTCGTCGTGCTGGAGTTTCCCCTGCCGACGCGGGAGCATCTGCCCGTCCTCGCCCGCCGCATGGCCCTTGAGGTCGCCCGCCGCCAGGGCCTGCCGGACGACCATGGGGAGCTCGACCGGGCGGAGATCCAGGCCCTGTCCCAGCATTGGCCGGGGGGCAGCCTGCGGTCGCTCAAGAAGCTCGTCGAAGTCGCCATGCAGGTGCGCATGTCGGCCCCGTGGGCAACCCGGCATTGATGGAGGCGGGCATGACGAAGCGACAGCACGCCCCCGTCCTCGACTACCTGCTCTCCACCCTGCGGGCGCACCGCGCGACCGGGCGTATCCATTTCGACGTTGCCGTCGGGCTCGACGCCTACAGCAGGCACGTCATGCGGCTGGCCGACGAGCGTGCCCTCTCCGGACCCGAGGCCCTCGTCGCAGCGAACCGGGCGGTCACCATGGCGCTCGCCCTGCCGCAGCTTCCGGATGCGCGCCGGGAGCCCCGGTGACGGACGTCTACCGGTGCCTCGCACGGCGGACGGCGCCCTGGTGATCCATGAGGGCGGCCGCGTCGTCGAGCACGCGTTCGCGTTGGCGCTCCGGAACGTCACGTTCCGCGTCTCGGCCGCAGGCGTCGCGCGCATCCGGGCTCGCCGTAAGCGCGAGTTCGTTGCTCGCCAAAACCGGGCCCGTCCCGGCCGCCGGGCAGCGGGTCCGGTTCGACCCCTACCGCGCCCCCGATTTCCTCCTCACCGATGGCGGCCCGATCAGCGCGGCCGCCCTCGTCTGGTTCCTCGCCGCCGGCTCGTATTGGGCCGTCCCCATCCCATCGGAGCGTCCCCATGCGTAGCGTCCTCGCCACCCTCGCGCTGATCAGCGCGGCCGCCCCTGCCGTTGCCGCCGAGCTCTGGCCCCAGCCGGATTCGGGATGGCAGTTCTCCCTGGTTGTCCCCGCCGGGCCCGGCCGGGAGCGCTACGGGCAAGTAGATGCCGACCCGGCGCCCCCGGGCGGGTGGACCATCACCGTCACATGCGGCCTTCAGGACAGCCGCACCGGTCGGGCGCTCTCGCGCGTCGTCGGCAGGGGCACATCAAACCGGGGATTGGCCCCCGGATTTGGGGGGCAGTGGTCGTGGCTTGGCGGTGGCGGCGGCTCGTTCGTCGTCACGCAAAGCCTGCGCGACCCCGAGAGCCTCCACCTGCCCGGCGAATTCACCGCCCCGGAGTGCCCCCGTCGAGGCACGGGTGACCTGTCAACTGGGGACTGATCGGTCACAAGGTACAAGCTCAGGGACGGAGGTCTGCTCCAACGCTTGTGCTACGGCTGCTACAATGCTACAGCCTTGAGTGCTTTTTGCTACAGTTGCTACAAATGCTACAAGATGGATGTCTGGGCCTGCGACGTAGCAACGTAGCAGGCGTAGCATGTGGAGTGTTCAAACTCAGAGCAGACCTTGCGATACAAAACGGCTGAGTCTCGCAGTTTCCTCATATACTCTGAACGTGAACCTATCCCTCAAAGATCGTAGAAGGCTGTCATGGAAGACTATGCAGACGATTTTGATGGGGATTTGACTGCTGCCGGGTTACCTTTGCCTCTCACGCCAAAGGCGTCCCCTAGTATTCCGTTCGAGACTGACGCGCTCGGGCCACTAAAAGAAATATCGGTCTCATTGTCTCAGCAACTTCAAGTGCCCGTTGAATTAGTAGTTCCTTCCGTATTGTCTCTTACGTCACTTGCTGCACAAAATCACGCAAAGGTTTTGACACCTCTTGGGATTCAATGTCCGATATGTTTGTATTTTATCCGAGTTCTAGAGCCAGGAGCCAGAAATTTACTTGTCGACAATTACGTCTTTCAAGATCTGCGAAATTATGAAAGACAAATTCGAGACAATCTCATCCAGCGCGAAGAAGAGAAGAATGCCCGAGCCGATAACCCGGGTCGAATCGACGTACATCAAATTGCATTACAATCCATGTATCATTTGTCCGGATTGTCATTTGACGCATTCATGAGATTGTCCCAATCATTACCCGATACGTCTCTTTATGAGTCAACAGACATCAGTCAATTTACCGCTAATGCGAGAGGCGTTCTTAATCGAGCTCAAGCTCAGCGCATCGATAACATCAATAAGCTTTGGAGAGGCGATGATATTATTATAATGCAGGGCCAGAGAGTGCAAATTCTGGGCGATAAAAAACTAAGCCTGAAATTTGAAATACCAGAGCCCGCCGCCATAGAGAAGCTTAGGACTGACCAGTTGGGAGCAATCGACTTACTTTCAAAATCTCTTGTGAGCTGGCCCGGTAATCGATTAGGCGATCGTAGACACTACGAAGTTCGTCGCGAGGATATTTTGGGCCTTGCACCATTTCATAATCGCATAAGAGAACTTCTGTCGGCCGAAGACACTCTCAGGCGTGGCCCAGACGCTAAAACTCTTAATATCGAAACGGACGCCTTAAATTTGTTATTTTGTATTATCAGTGACATGGAAGAAGGTTCGGGCCCGGGCAATAATAATGAGCCCATAAGATGTTTCACTGAGAATGCCGCCGAAATCATTTGTCGCATTTCGAGTGTCCTTACCATTTACCAAGATGAGACTGCAACAAGCATCAACTCAGATACAATGGCGTGTGGATGCGGGCTATTTCTTTATTATTCCAATGAGTTGAGAAGATTGCAAAGTGTTTGCGCGGTCGAAAAAAAGATTACTGACGCAGAGAAATTACTTATATGGCTAAGAAAACAATCTGAGAAACAAATCAGCGAAGATTTGCCAAGATATGTATTATTGAGACATCTTCTTCAGTATGGATCTCCGCGAATGGTAAAAAAAGAAGCTGAGGTAGCGCTTGCGATTTTAGAAGATCACCAATGGATATACCGACAAGAAGGGGGCAAAAAAATTTACGTTAAATACGGGCCGATACCGGCAAGAAGGTAGTTAGAGCGGCATCCAATCAGGTTGCATCGTATCATGCAGCGGCAAGGTAGGCTCGACATTCATTTGGCGCGAAGCGGGTTATGCTGCGTCGGCCGGGCTGCGCATCGTAGAGGGAGACGATTAGGTCGGCTTGCGCCTCGATCTGGCGCGAGCGCTGATCGCCGCCCGTCGGCTTGGGCTCGACGTGGCCCTCACGGGCGAAGCGCTCACACCACCGACAGGCGCTCGCCAGGCTGACCCCAAAGCGTTCGGCAGCTTTGTGCCGGAAGGCGCCCGCCGCGACGGCACCGACCACGTGCTGATGCAGATGGACGGACAGGGCTGAGGATAGTGAAGGAGTAGCGCGGGCTGCAGGGTCTCGCGATAGGCGTTGATGCCATTCTCAGGCAGGTTATGGAGGAGTTGGTCGAGCGTCGGAACGTCGGCAAAGCGCAAGCCAAGGCTGCGGTAATAAGGCGCCTCGGGCTGACCCGGCATGACTAGGCCTATTGCGTTTTCCCAGATCCCGGAAGGGCAAACGCTTTTCGACAACGACTACGTTCTGTCGGAGCGACAATCTTCATCGTTGGTAGTATTTGCTTCTATCCCCTCCTGGGGGATAGGATCGGGCGATGAAGCACGCCTCTCATCCGGACATCGTCAAGCGCCTGAAGCGCGCCCACGGCCACCTCGCCGGCGTCATCGCCATGATAGAGGGGGGCCGTCCGTGCCTGGACCTCGCCCAGCAACTCCACGCGGTGGAGAGCGCCGTCACCAACGCCAAGCGGGCACTGATCCACGATCACATGGAGCATTGCCTCGGCGAGGGCGTCGACGGCGGAGGCAAGGCCGCGCGCAGGGCGCTCGCCGAGTTCAAGGCCATCGCGAAGTACCTGTGAGGCCGGCATGCTGAGCGTCCTCGCGAACCGCACCTACCGGCACCTGTTCGCGGCGCAGGTCATCGCCCTCGTCGGCACCGGCCTGCTGACCGTCGCCCTCGGGCTATTGGCCTACCGGCTGGCCGGGGCGGACGCGGGCGCGGTGCTGGGCACCGCTCTCGCGATCAAGATGCTCGCCTACGTGCTGGTCGCGCCGGTGGCGCAGGCCTTCGTCGCCCGGCTGCCCCGGCGCGCCTTCCTCGTGGCCACCGACCTGGTCCGCGCCTGTGTCGCCCTGGCGCTGCCGTTCATCGACCAGGTCTGGCAGGTCTACGTGCTGATCGCGGTCCTGCAGTCGGCCTCGGCGGCCTTCACGCCGACCTTCCAGGCCACCATCCCCGACATCCTGCCGGACGAGCGCGACTACACCCGGGCGCTGTCGCTCTCGCGCCTCGCCTACGACCTGGAGAACCTGCTCAGCCCGGCGCTCGCCGCCGTGCTCCTGACGGTCATCGACTTCCACGGCCTGTTCGCCGGGACCGTCGTCGGCTTCCTCGGCTCGGCGGCGCTGGTCCTGACCACGACGCTCCCGACCCCGAAGCCGCCGGACCGCCAGGCAGGGGTCTACGACCGGACCACCAGGGGCTTGCGCATCTACCTCGCGACGCCGCGCCTGCGCGGGCTCCTCGCGCTGAACCTCGCGGTGGCGGCGGCCGGCGCGATGGTCATCGTCAACACGGTGGTGACCGTGCAGGCCATCCTCCACCGCCCGCAGGAAGACGTCGCCCTGGCGCTCGGCCTGTTCGGCGGCGGCTCGATGGTCGCCGCCCTGCTGCTGCCGCGCATCCTCGACCGCCTGTCCGACCGTGCCGTGATGATCCCCTCGGCCGCCCTTCTCGGCCTCGTCCTGCTCGGGTTCGCCGAGATGTCGTGGAGCCGCGGCCTTGGCTGGATCACCCTCCTGGAGACCTGGCTGGTCCTCGGTATCGGCTACTCGGCGGCGCAGACCCCGACGGGACGCCTGCTCCGGCGCTCCGCGTCGCCCGACGACCGGCCGGCCCTGTTCGCCGCCCAGTTCGCGCTCTCGCACGCCGCCTGGCTCGTGACCTACCCGCTGGCCGGCTGGCTCGGGGCGACGGCGGAGATGCCCGCCACCGCCGCGGCGCTCGGACTCGTCACGCTCGCCGCGACCGCAGCGGCCCTGCTGCTCTGGCCGTCCGACGACCCCGAGACCGTCGAGCACGCTCACCCCGAACTCGACCCGTCCCACCCGCACCTGGCGGCGGCGCACGGCCACGGCCATGCCCACGCCTACGTCATCGACGACCTCCATCACCATTGGCCGTCGGGACGCCCTGGTTAGAGAGTCCCCGCACGCCGTCGTCGCCGGCCTCCGGCACCTCCGGAAAGGCTTCACATCCGTTCCTTGATGCCGGCGCTCATGAGCCACCAGTTCAACGGATAGCTGGTGAGGAATCCCGCTACCATCGCGAGCTGCATGGCGAACCAGGACTCGACCGAGTTCACCGGCGCCGCACCTCCCGCCAGACCCGGGTAGAGCCGGAACTGCACGAGCGCCATCAGGCCGTACATGCCGACCTGCCACGAGATCAGCGACAGGGTGTCGGCCTTGATGGCCGCGATCAGCCCCTTGCCGGGCGAGAGCCCCCGCATCGGCACGATGGCGAAATACTGGAACACGATCCCGAGCGCGTAGGCGAAGACGAAGTCCAGCACCCAGACGGCGTACATCTTCTCCTCGAACAGTGCGTGCCAGCCGAACCAGACCGCCACCGCCGGCACCAGGAAGGCCAGCCACTCGGCGGCGACGTCCCCCAGCATGCAGCCGCTGCCGCAGTGGAGCGAGCCCTTGCCCACCATCGCCGGGAACGGCGTCTCGGTCATGTTCGGGGGCTTCTCGTCCCGCTCCATGGCGTTGTGGTGCGCCTCCATCGTGGCGAGCCGCCCGTAGCGGAAGTAGGCCCAGACCACGGCCAGCGTGCCGAACAGAGCGCAGACCGGCCAGACGACGTTCATCACCGCCATGTGCTGCGGGTGCCGGATCACCTGCACCGACAGCAGGAGCGAGCAGGCGGCCCCGAGCAGGAGAGACGCGACGGAGAGGGCATGGAGCCAGCCCGGGGCGGCGAAGGCGGCACTCAATGGTGCACCGCCAGCATCCAGAGGGCCATGGCGACCATCATCACGTTCTCGGTCAGCGAGACGAAGCCGAGCGGCACCTTGCTCGACCCGCCCACGCAGGCGCACTTGATGTCCCGCTTGTCGACGTAGACCGCCTTGAACACCGAGACCGCCCCGACCGTGCCGATAAACAGCGCCACGGGGATCGAGATCCAATTCAGGGCGCCGGCCACCATCAGGACGCCGGCGATGCCCTCCAGGAACGGGTAGGCGTAGGCGTAGCGCACCCAGCGCCGGCCGAGCAGGTCGTAGCCCAGGAACATCGACGAGAAGCTCTCGACGTCCTGCAGCTTCAGGACGGCGAGCACGCACATGCTGAAGGCGATGAACCACTCCGCCGCGCGCATCGTGAACGGCGTGCCGTAGACGGCGTGGCTCGCCGCGAGCGCCATGAGCGCCGTCATCGAGAACACCGCGATGACCGGCACGTAGGTCGGCTTGTTCGGGTCGTTGGCGGCCTTGCCGAAATGGCGTTGCAGGTCGTCGAAGCCGCCGACGCGCTCGCCGTTGATGAAGGTCTGCGGCGTCGACTTGACCTGGTGCTCGTCCTTGAAGCGGTCGATCTCGTAGCGGGTCGTGAGGAAATGGTCCTCGACCGCGAAGCCCTTGCGTTCGAGGAGGTCCTTGGCCTTCAGGCCGTTGGGACAAGTGTGTTCCGGGGTCACCATCCGATACAGGACGGCCTTGCGGGCGGGCGACGACATGGACGGTTCCTTCGATGCAGGTTGGGGGTGTCGCTACTCGGCGGCGGCCCGGTGACGCGTCGGCTCCTCGACGGCCTCCGCCCGGGCTTGGTTGCCCGGCGGCAGCGTCCAGCCCTTCACGAGTGCGTAGACGGCGGGGATCACGACGAGGGTCAGCGCGGTCGAGGAGACCATGCCGCCGATCATCGGCACGGCGATGCGCTGCATGACCTCCGAGCCCGAGCCCGTGCTCCAGAGGATCGGGACGAGGCCCGCCATGATGGCGACCACCGTCATCATCTTGGGCCGCACCCGCTCGACCGCGCCGACCATGATGGCGCGGCGCAGGTCCGCCCGCGTCGGGGGTCGGTCCTCACGCGCGCACCCGGCCCGGACCTCGTCCCAGGCATGGTCGAGGTAGACCAGCATGATCACGCCGGTCTCGGCGGCCACGCCGGCGAGCGCGATGAAGCCGACCGCCACCGCCACCGACATGTTGAAGCCCATCCACCAGAGCAGCCACACCCCGCCGACCAAGGCGAAGGGCAGCGACAGCATCACGATGAGCGTCTCGGTCAGGCGCCGGAAGTTCAGGTAAAGGAGCAGGAACACGACGAGCAGCGTCAGCGGCACCACGATCCGCAGCCGCGCCTCGGCCCGTTCGAGGTACTCGTACTGCCCGCTCCACTGCAGCGTCGTGTCCTGGGGCAGCTTGACCCCGTCGGCCACGGCTTGGCGCGCCTCGGCCACGTAGCCGCCGAGGTCGCGGCCGGCGATGTCGACGAAGATGTAGACCGCGAGCTGCCCGTTCTCGGTGCGGATCGAGGTCGGTCCCCGCGTGAGCTCGACCTTGGCCACCTCGCGCAGGGGCACGGTGCCCCCGGCCGGCAGCGGCACCTGCACCTCGTCGGCGATGGCGCGCGGGTCCGAGCGGAAGGCGCGCGGGTAGCGCACGTTGACGGTGTAGCGCTCGCGGCCCTCGACCGTGTTCGTCACGGCCTGCCCGCCGAGCGCCGTGGCGATGACGTCCTGCACGTCGCCGACCATCAGGCCGTAGCGGCCCAGCGCCTCGCGGTCGGGCGCGATGTCGAGGAAGTAGCCGCCGATCACCCGCTCGGCATAGGCGCTCGACGTGCCCGGCACCGCCCGGACCACGGCCTCGACCTGCCGGGCGACCCCCTCCATCGCCTTCAGGTCGGTCCCGAGCACCTTGATGCCGACCGGCGTGCGGATGCCGGTGGACAGCATGTCGATGCGGGCGCGGATCGGCTGCGTCCAGGCGTTGGACACGCCCGGGAACTGCAGCGCGGCGTCCATTTCCGCCTTGAGGCTGGCGAGGGTCACCCCGGGCCGCCACTCCGCCTTCGGCTTCAGGGCGATGACCGTCTCGAACATCTCCATGGGCGCCGGGTCGGTGGCGGTGTTGGCACGCCCGGCCTTGCCGTAGACCGAGGCGACCTCGGGGAAGGACTTGATGATCCGGTCCTGGGTCGCGAGCAGCTCACCGGCCTTGGTCACGGAGATCCCCGGCAGCGTCGTCGGCATGTAGAGCAGGCTGCCCTCGTCGAGGTCGGGCATGAATTCGGAGCCGAGTTGCCGGGCCGGCCACACGGTCGCCGCCAGCACGCCCACGGCGAGCAGGATGGTCAGCAGCCGCGCCCGCAGCACCCCGGCGATGAGCGGCCGGTACAGCCAGATGAGCAGGCGGTTGAGCGGGTTGCGGTGCTCCGGGACGATCCGCCCGCGCACGAACAGCACCATCAGCGCCGGGACGAGCGTCACCGAGAGGAGCGCCGCCGCCGCCATGGCGAAGGTCTTGGTGTAGGCCAGCGGTCCGAACAGCCGGCCTTCCTGGCTCTCCAGGGTGAAGATCGGCAGGAAGCTCACGGTGATGACCAAGAGCGAGAAGAACAGCGAGGGTCCAACCTCGCTCGCGGCCTCGACCAGGATCTCGACGCGCGGCTTGCCGGGCGGCGCCCGCTCCAGGTGCTTGTGGGCGTTCTCGATCATCACGATGGCGGCGTCGATCATGGCGCCGACCGCGATGGCGATGCCGCCCAGGCTCATGATGTTGGCGCCGATTCCGAACGCCTTCATGCCGGCGAGCGCCATCAGGATGCCGACCGGCAGCATCAGGATGGCCACCAGCGCGCTGCGCACGTGGAGCAGGAACGCGACGCAGACCAGGGAGACGACCACGCTCTCCTCGACCAGCGTGTGCCGCAGGGTGTCGATGGCCGCGTCGATGAGCTGGGAGCGGTCGTAGACCGGCAGGATCTCGGTGCCGGGGGGCAGGCTCTCCGCCACCTCCGCGAGCTTCGCCTTGACGCCGTCGATGACGCTCAGGGCGTTGGCGCCGAAGCGCTGCAGGACGATGCCGCCGGCGACCTCGCCCTCGCCGTTCAGCTCGGCCAGGCCGCGCCGCTCGTCCGGCCCGAGCTCGACCCGGGCGACGTCCCGAACCCGCAGAGGCGTGCCGCCGGAGGTCTTCAGCACGATGTTCTCGATGTCGGAGACGCCCTTCAGGTAGCCGCGGCCACGCACCATGAACTCGAATTCCGAGAGCTCGACGGTGCGCCCGCCCACGTCGGCGTTGCTCGCGCGGATCGCGTCCCGGAGCTTGTTGAGCGAGATGCCCTGGGCACGCAGCCGGTTCGGGTCGACGACGACGTTGTACTGCTTCACGAAGCCGCCGACGCCCGCGACCTCGGCCACGCCCTCGGCGCGCGAGGCGCCGAAGCGGATGACCCAGTCCTGGATCGAGCGCAGTTCCGCGAGCGTCCGTTCCCTGGCAACGACGACGTACTGGTAGACCCAGCCTACGCCGGTCGCGTCGGGCCCCAGCGTCGGCGTCACGCCGGCCGGCAGGCGGCTCGCCGCCGCGTTGAGGTACTCCAGCACCCGCGAGCGCCCCCAGTAGGGGTCGGTGCCATCCTCGAAGATCACGTAGACGAAGGACACGCCGAAGAACGAGAAGCCCCGTACCACCTTGGCCCTCGACACCGTCAGCATGGCGGTGGTCAGCGGGTAGGTGACCTGGTCCTCCACCACCTGGGGGGCCTGCCCCGGGTACTCGGTGTAGACGATGGCCTGCACGTCCGAGAGGTCGGGGATGGCGTCCAGCGGCAGCGTCCGCAGCGCCAGGACGCCGGCCGCGACGGCGAACACCGTCCCGATGAGAACGAGAACGAGGTTGCGGGCCGACCAGCCGATGAGGCGCGCGATCACGGCGTGCCTCCCGCGCTCAAGGCCTGCCGGTCGTCCTTCGGGGCCGCCAGGGACTGCAGCGCCGCCTTCAGGTTGCTCTCGGCGTCGATCAGGAAGTTCGCCGCCGTCACCACCCGGTCGCCGGCCGCGACGCCGTCGCGGATCTCCGTGTATCCCCCGCCGCGGATGCCGACCTTCACCGGCCGTGGCTCGAAGCGTCCCTCGCCCCGGTCGAGGAGCACGACCTGGCGCTCGCCGGTGTCGATGACGGCGCCGTCCGGCACGGCCACCACCGGCTTGGCGTCGCCGGTGGCGATCTCGACGTCGGCGTACATGTCGGGCAGCAGCGCGCCGTCCGGGTTCGGCAGCTCGATGCGCACCCGCGTCGCCCGGGTGTCGGGGTTCACCTGCGGGTAGATCACCGAGACCTTGCCGGCGAACGCCCGGCCCGGGGCCGAGCGCAGCCGCACGGTGACGGCCTGGCCCACGCGAACCGAGGCGAGGTCGCGCTCGGGCACGTCGGCCAGCACCCACAACGTCGAGATGTCGCCGATCCGGAACAGGGTGTCGCCGGCCGCCGCCTTCATGCCCTCGACCGCGGTCCGCTGCAGGACGAGGCCGTCCCGGGGCGAGGACCACGTGACCGCCATCGGCACCTTCCGGGTGCGCTCCATCTCGTCGATGACGGCCTCGGAGACGTTCAGGTTCTGGAGCCGGCGGCGCGCCCCGTCGAAGCCCGGGTTGGCGATCAACTGGGCCGCTGCCGCGTTGATCTCGGGCGAGTAGACGTGGACCAACGCCTGGCCCTTCCGGACGCGGTCGCCGGTGGTGACGTTCTCGACGTGGTCGACGTAGGCGTCGGACCGGGTCGCGATGACGGTCACCCGCCGCTCGTCGAGGGCGACCGTGCCGGGAACGCGCACCGGTTGCGCCACGATCCGCCGGTCGACGGTCTCGGTGCGCACGCCGGTGCGCTGGACCTTGCCGGGCGAGACGGTCACGACGTTCCCGCCCTCGTCCTCGCCCGAGTACACGGGGATGTAGTCCATCCCCATCGAGTCCTTCTTCGGCACCGGCGAGGTGTCCGGGAGCCCCATAGGGTTGCGGTAGTAGAGGATCTTGCGCTCGCCCCCGGCGGGTCTGGCCATCCCGCCCTGCGCCATGCCGGGCCCGGCCATCCGATGGTCGGACATGTCGTGGCCGGCCATGCCGGCGGGCATGGCCTCACCGTGGTCGGGGTCGTCGAAGCCGACGTCCTCGCCGGCGCGCACCGCCCGGAACCCGCGCCCGTCATCGGTGGCCATCATCGACGCCGAGTAGACCGGCTTCCCGTCCGGGTCCCGGTAGTACAGGACCGGACGGGCCGCCTTCGCCGGGGCCGGTGCGCGTGCCGCCGCCGGTCCCGTGCCGGCGGGAAGCCAGCCGACGACGCGCTCGCGCACGCCATCGACAAGCCCGGGGACGAGCTCGGACCGGGCCCGTTCCACGAATGCCGGCACGGCGGGGGTCCCGTGCCCGGCGACGTAGCCGACGCCCCCCGCCACGAATGCGGCGAGGGTTCCGGCGAGCCATGCCGACCGGCTCACTTGACGGCCTGGAAGACGAGCCGATCCTCGACCGTGCCGTCCTCGCCCTGGACCTTGGCCCCGAGCGACAGGCGCCAGCCGCCGGCCATCGAGAGCTTGGCCTTGAAGCGGTAGATGCCCGGCTCGGTCGAGGGCACCTGCTCCAGCTTGGTGACCATCTCCTCCATGCTGTCGGGGGCCATGTCGAGGCGCTTGGCGAAGATCACGGCGTCGGGTACCGGCTTGCCCGTGCGCTTGTCCACGAGGCGTACGGAGACGACGGCCTCGCCGACCTTCGCCACCTGCTGCACGAGCTGGAACTGGTAGTCCTTGATGTCCGCCCGGGCGGTCACGGTCAGCGCCGACGTCGACAGGACGGCGCCGAGCAGCGCGGCCGGCACGGCGCGCGCGAAGAGGTTCTTGGTCACGGGTGATGTCTCCTGAACGCGATGGATGGCGGCGCGCGGGCGCGCGGCACCGTGCCGGCGCGGGCGCCGGCGGCATCGGGTTCAGGCTCGGGGCGGCTCGGGTAACGGCGTCCCGTGCACGCTGGCGAAGGCCGCAGGCGCCGGCCAGGAAACGCTCGCGCGGGTGGCGACGGGCACCGGGACCGGGAGCGCGGCGGGGAGCAGCGACGCCACGCTCGCCAGGCACAGGGCCATCAGCGGGCAGCCCTTGGCGCAGTCCGGCTTGGCGGCCGGGGCCTTCGGGCAGCACGGCATGCCGTCCATGCCCATGCCCGCCATATCGACCGATCCGGCGTCGTGGTGACCCATGGCGGCATGGTCCATGTCGCCGTGGCCGGCCATGGCCGAAGCGTGGGGACCGTGGGCCATCGACGCGTGCATGGCCGCGGTGGCCGCGGGGGCGGCCACCGGCGACAGGGCGAGGCTGAGGACCGCCAGGAGCGGCAACAGTCGCCGGAGGGCGAGCCAGAAGATCACGAATCCAGGATGCCAAATTCCGGGCCGGCGCGGAAGTCCGTCCGGTAAGCTCGGGAACGGCGGATGCGCCGTTTGGTTGCGGCGAGCCTCAGGCCGGCTCGGCCGGGTAGCCGGCCTCGGCGATGGCCCGGGCGATCCGGTCGGCCGGGCCAGTGACGCCCGACACGGTCACGAGTTTCGCGCCGAGGTCGACCTCGACGCCGGCGTTCGGCTCGACGCCCTGGACGGCGCGGGTGACGGACTTGGCGCAGCCACCGCACCCCATCTTCTCGACCTTGAAACGATGCATGACGCACTCCTTCGGTTGACGTCACACGCAGATGGGGTTTCCCACCGTGGGAAGGTCAAGGGCCCGATCAGACCGTCCTTCCTTCCTGAAGCAGGCGGAGCGCATTCGCCGTCACCAAGACCGTCGCCCCGGTGTCCGCCAGGATGGCCGGCCACAGGCCCGTGACGCCGGCCACCGTCGTGACCAGGAACACGGCCTTGAGGCCGAGCGCGACGGCGACGTTCGTCCGGATGTTGGCCAGTGTCCGACGCGAGAGCTCGACCATGCGGGCCACGTCCCCGACGCGTCCGTGCAGGACCGCCGCGTCGGCCGTCTCCAGCGCCACGTCGGTACCGCCGCCCATCGCGATGCCGACGTCGGCCGCCGCGAGCGCGGGCGCATCGTTGATGCCGTCGCCGACCTTCGCCACGACCGCGCCGGCCGCCTGGAGTTCGCGCACGATCCCTTGCTTGTCCTCCGGCAGGAGTTCCGCCCGCGCCTCGATGCCGAGGGCGCCGGCCACCGCCCGCGCCGTCGCCGCGTTGTCGCCCGTCAGCATGATGGCGCCGACGCCGAGCCCGGCCAACCGGTCGATCCCGGACTTGGCGTCGGGCCGCGGTTCGTCCCGCATGGCGAGAAGGCCGGCCAGGGCGCCGTTCACCACCAGGGCGGCGACCGTCTTTCCCTCGACCTGGTAGGCGGAGATCCGTGCCTCCTGCTCCGGGACGAATGCCGCGCGTGCGGCGGCCTCGCGGGGCGAGCCCAGGAACACGTCGAGCCCGCCGACCTTTCCGGCGACGCCCTTGCCGCCGAGCGCGCCGACGCCGGACGCCGGGGGCATCGGCGCCCCGACCTCCGCGGCCTTGGCAAGGACGGCCCGGGCCAGCGGGTGCGAAGAGCCGCCCTCAAGCGCGCCGGCCAGCGAGAGCACGTCCCGCTCGGACCGGCCGAACGCCTCCACATCCGTCACGACCGGCTTGCCCTCGGTCAGGGTACCGGTCTTGTCGAAGGCCACCTGCGTGACCGCGGCCAGCCGCTCCAGCACGGCACCCCCCTTGATGAGGAGGCCCCGGCGGGCGCCCGCGGAAAGGCCGGCCGCGATGGCCGCCGGCGTCGAGATGACCAGCGCGCAGGGACAGCCGATCAGCAGGATGGCCAACCCCTTGTAGACCCACTCGCTCCAGGAGGCTCCGACGACGAGCGGCGGCAGCGTCGCGACCAGCGCCGCCACGGCGACCACGGCCGGCGTGTAGACCTTCGAGAACCTGTCGATCAGGCGTTCGGTCGGGGCCTTCGCCTCCTGCGCCTCCTCCACCAGGCGCACCACGCGGGCGATGGTGTTGTCCCGTGCGGCTGCGGTCACCTTCACGCGCAGGACGCCGTCGCCGTTGATGGTGCCGGCGAAGACCGCGTCACCCGCCTCCTTGCGCCTCGGTACGCTCTCGCCGGTGACCGGCGCCTCGTCGATGTCGCTCCCGCCGTCGATGACGGTGCCGTCCGCCGGAACGCGGTCCCCCGGCCGCACCATCACGACGCTGCCGACCCTGAGGCTCGCGGCGGGCACGGCTTCGGTCGTGCCGCCGCGTTCCAGGAGCGCCGTCTCCGGGACGAGGCCGGTCAGCCCGCGGATGCTCGCGCGGGCGCGGCCGGCGGCGACGCCCTCCAGCACCTCGCCGACGAGGAACAGGAAGACGACGGTCGCCGCCTCCTCGGTCGCCCCGATGACGGTCGCGCCGACGGCGGCGACCGTCATCAGCGTCTCGATGGAGAAAGGCGTCCCGTACCGGGCGGCCGAGACGGCGCGCCGGGCGACCGGCACGAGGCCGACCGCCATGGCCGCGAGGAAGGCCCAGCGGTCGGTCGCCGGGGCGACGTGGCCGAGCGCGTAGGCCACCACGAGCGCCGAGCCGCAGGCGAACGCCAACAGGGCCTTCGGCGCCCGCCACCACGGGATCTCCGCGACCTCCGCCGCCTCCCCTGCCTCCGGGTCCTCGGCGCCGTAGCCGAGCCCGCGCACCGCCGCCGCGATGGCCCGGACGTCGGTCCCCGGACCATGCCGGACGGTGAGCGTCTCCGTCGCGACCGAGACCTCGACCCGCTCGATGTCGGGGAGCCGCCGCACGGCGGTCTCCACCTTCGCCGCGCAGGAGGCGCAATCCATGCCGGACACGCGCAAGCGGGTCGGCGGGGCTTCGGTCCGGTCCAGGGTCGCTGCGTCGCTCACGGCGGTTGCCTTCCATCCCATCGGACAGGACCCTACTTCCTCCAGCGACTGTAGGAGCAAGCGCCGTGAAGCCCATCGCCATCGGGGAATTGTCGCGGCGCACCGCGGTGAAGGTCACGACGATCCGGTTCTACGAGGAGCGGGGCCTGCTCCCGAAACCGGTCCGCACCGATGCCAACCGTCGCACTTACGGGGAGGCCGACGTGCGCCGCCTGCGGTTCATCCGGCACGCGCGCGAGTTGGGCTTCGAGGTCGAGGACATCCGGACCTTGCTCGACCTGTCCGCCCATCCCGAGCGTCCCTGCGACGAGGCCGACGCAGTCGCCCGCAAGCACCTGTCGGACATCGACGACCGGCTCGCGCGGCTGAACGGTCTCCGGCAGGAAGTCCAGGCCATGCTCGACCAGTGTTCGGGCGGACCCGTCCGGGAATGCCGCATCATCGAGGTATTGGCCGACCATGGCGAGTGCCTGCACGACCGGCACTGACAGGCTTCTGAAGCGGGCACTTGCTTCTCCAGCGGCTGGAGGAGGTAGGAGGCGCTCCAATCGACTTCTGCAGCTCCCTCGGCCGCAGCGAGCCGCACCTGGAGCGGAGATGATGGGACACCACGACCATTCGGATCACGAACATTCCCATGACCACGGCGGACACGCCCACGGGCCGGGTCACTCCCATGCGCCCGCGAGCTTCGGCAAGGCCTTCGCCGTTGGCATCGCCCTGAACGTCGGGTTCGTGGCCGTGGAGGCCGCCTACGGCGTGCTCGCCAACTCGGTGGCGTTGCTAGCGGATGCCGGCCACAACCTGTCCGACGTGCTCGGGCTCGTCGTCGCCTGGGCCGCAACGGTCTTGGCGAAGCGCGCGCCCACGTCGCGCTACACCTACGGGATGAAGGGCTCGTCGATCCTAGCGGCGCTGTTCAACGCCGTGTTCCTGCTCGTGGCGGTCGGGGCCATCGCGTGGGAAGCGGTCCAACGCTTCGGCGAGCCAGCCCCGGTCGCTGGCAAGACCGTGATGGTGGTGGCGGCGGTCGGCATCGCCGTCAACGGCGCGACCGCTTGGCTGTTCGCGTCCGGCGCCAAGGGCGACATCAACATCAAGGGCGCCTTCCTGCACATGGCGGCGGACACGGCGGTCTCCGCGGGGGTGGTCCTCGCCGGCCTCGTCATCCTCTACACCGGTTGGGCCTGGCTCGACCCGGTGGTCAGCCTCGGCATCGTGGCCGTGATCGTCTGGAGCACCTGGGGGTTGCTGCGTGACAGCCTGAAGCTCTCGCTCGCGGCGGTGCCGCCCGGCATCGACCCCGATGCCGTCCGCCGTCACCTACGGGGCCTCCCCGGAGTTGCGGCGCTGCACGACCTCCACATCTGGCCGATGAGCACCACCGAGACCGCGCTGACGTCCCACCTCGTCATTCCGGGCGGGCATCCCGGGGACGCGTTCCTGATGCAGGCGGCGCACGACCTGCGGGAGAAGTTCGGGATCGGCCACACCACCCTGCAGGTCGAGACGAGCGCCGACAACGCGTGCGCCCTCGCCTCGGACCATGTGGTCTGAGGCCGGGATGCAGGCGTGGGCCTACACCCTGATCCCCGCCGCGGCCGCCATCGCCGGTGCCGCGGTCGCGGTCAACCTGCGGCCGGGACCCGTCCTGGTCAGCGCCATTCAGCACTTCGCGGCCGGCGTCGTCTTCGCGGCGGCGGCGGGCGAGATCCTGCCCGACCTGAAGCACGCGGGCTCGGCCGGGGCGACGCTCGTCGGCGGGGGGCTAGGGGTCGCGGCCATGCTGGCCGTGCGCAACCTTGAGAAGCGGGTCAACGGCCCGGTCGGGCTGATGGCGGTGACGGGCGTCGACATCCTCGTGGACGGCTTGGTCCTGGGCATCGCCTTCGCCGCGGGCGCCAAGGCCGGAATCCTGCTCACCGTCGCCCTTACCATCGAGGTGCTGTTCCTGGGCCTGACCGTCGCAAACGAGCTCGGCGAGGGCGGTGCGTCCAAGTGGAAGGTGGTCGGCTCGACCGCAGGGCTCGTGTTGCTCCTGCCGCTCGGGGCCTTGCTCGGCGGCCCGGTCGGCTCGATGCCCGCTCCCGTCCAGGGCGGCTTCCTCGCCTTCGGCCTGATCGCGCTCCTCTACCTCGTCACGGAGGAGCTCCTCGTCGAGGCGCACGAGACCGAGGACCGACCCTGGGTCACGGCGATGTTCTTCGCGGGCTTCCTGCTGCTGCTCCTCCTCGACGAGATGATCGGCTAGGGGAAGGTACGGACGGTGAGCAACACCCTCGATGCGACACCCGAGGCGGCCCATGTCCTCCTCGTCGAGGACGACGACGGCATGCGCGTGCTCGTCACCCGCATCCTGCGCGAGAGCGGATTCCGGGTCACGGGCTGTCGCAGCGGCGCTGAGATGTGGTCGTTCTTGCCAGGCCTCGCCGTCGACCTCGTGCTGCTCGACGTCATGCTGCCCGGGGCCTCGGGGTTCGACCTGCTGAGGGCCCTTCGCGCGAGGGGCACCGTACCCGTCATCATGCTGAGCGCCCGGAACGAGGAGGCGGACCGGGTGCTCGGGCTGGAGCTCGGGGCCGACGACTACGTCGCCAAGCCGTTCGGCCGGCCGGAACTCCTCGCCCGCATCCGGGCGGTGCTGCGCCGGACCTCCATCGCGCCGATGCCGGCGACGGCGCGGGCCGAGGTCATGACCTTCGCCGGGTGGCGGCTCGACCTGCGCAGCCGGGTCCTGACCGATCCCGAGGGAGCCGCCGTCGACCTGTCCGGCGCGGAGCATGACCTGCTGCTGGTCTTCCTCGAACACCCCGGGCGGGTGCTCGGCCGCGAGCAGATCCTGGAAATGAGCCGCGGGCGCCTGTCCTCCCCCTCCGACCGCAGCGTCGATACCCTGGTCAGCCGGCTCCGTCGCAAGCTCGAACCACCCGCGGGCGCGGCCCCGGTCATCAAGACCGTGCGCGGCTCCGGCTACATGCTGGCCGCCAAGGTGGAGCGGGCATGAAGGCCCTCGTCGACCTCGCCCGCAGCCTGGAAGGACGGACGGTCGCCGTGCTGCTGCTCGCGGTCCTCCTCGTCCACGGCGGGGCGCTCACGATCTATCGGCGCTCGGCCGCGGCCGCGGCCGACGAAGCCTTCGCGACGGAGGTCGCCCGGCAGCTCGTCCTGGCGCGCGAGGCGGTCCTGCGGCGCCCGCCGGATGCGCGCGCGACGGAGGCCAAGGCCCTTTCCTCGAACCATTTCGAGATCGGCTGGGACCCTCGTGGCCAAGCCCGGACCGCCACGGCGACCGATCCGGTCCTCCGGGACCTGCGCGACCGCCTCGTGGCACTCGAACCGGTCCTGGACCCCGGGTTGACCCTCACCTTGGAGGCACCGAACGAGCCGCTCCACCGACAGGACCTGCGCGGGTCGTTCCCGCTCCCGGACGGTGGCGCACTCACGTTCCGCTCGGCCCATGGGCCGAGCCTCAACCCGGTCACTCCATGGGCGTCGCTGGCGACGGCCATGGCCATCCTCGTCGGGGTGGCCGCCGTCGTCCTGATGCATCGCATCGCCGGCCCGCTTCGCGAACTGACGCAGGCGACCGGCCGGATCGGGCATGGCGCGGTCGTGCGGCTGCCCGAGATCGGTCCCGACGAGATGCGCGGCATCGCCCGGGCGCTCAACGCGATGCAGGACCGCATCCATCGCCTCGTCGGCGAGCGGACGCAGGCTCTCGCCGCCGTCTCACACGACCTGCGCACGCCGATGGCGCGGTTGCGCCTGCGTCTCGACCGCGTCGAGGACGAGGGCGAGCGTCGCGCCATGGCGTCCGACCTCGACGAGATGCAGGCGATGGTCGAGGCCACGCTCGCCTACCTTCGCGGCGACGCCGACCCGGAGACGCGCCAGGTCACCAACGTGGCGAGCGTCCTGATGGGCGTCGCCGACGCCTCGGCGGATGCGGGCCGGGACGTCGTCTTCGAGGGGCCCGCCCGGGCGCTCGCGACGGTGCGGCCGGTCGCCTTTCGCCGGGCGTTGGAGAACCTCGTCGACAACGGCGTGCGCTACGGGACGCGCGTCCGCATCGGCTTGCGAGTCGAGGGTGCGGCACTGATGCTGCAGGTCGACGACGATGGTCCCGGCATCCCGCCGGCGGAGATCGCCCGCGCCTTCGAGCCTTTCGTCAGGCTGGAGGGCTCGCGAAACCGCAACACCGGCGGGACGGGGCTCGGGCTGACCATCGCCAAGCGGGCCGTGGAGGCGGACGGCGGCTCCCTCGACCTGACCAACCGGGCCGGGGGCGGCCTACGGGCCGAGATCCGCCTGCCGCGGGCCGGCTCCGGGGGCTGACACACTTCGTCACGGACGCGGCGAACGGGAGACAACCGGCCCGGCTATCTCTGCCTTCGACGCGGCGGACGCCGCTAGGGTACGGGAGATGGACCGATGAAGCTCACGATGGCTGCCATTCTTGCCGCGGGCATGCTGGCCGGGGCCGCGGCGCCCGCCCTGGCCATCGACGGCCACGGCAACGCGTCGAACCCCGAAAGGGCGGTCCCGAACACCGGCAACGTCTCGGGCGGTCCGGCCCATCGCGACGACCCGCGTGTCCGCGAGGCGCAGGAGACGCGCCCCGACGGCAAGCCCGCGCATTTCGACGGCGACGGCCATGCCCACGGGCACAGCCACGGCAAGAAGTGACGTTCTGAGGAGGGCCGACCGGGACGGCGCGATGCGGATGCTGCCCCTTCTGTTCGTTTTCGCCCTCCTCGCGGCAGGCATCGGCTACGCGCTTGCGTGAACCGCGCCCGCACGGGACAAGGTTCACGGCGCGCATCCGCCCCTCAAGCGCGCCGTGGAAGGCCCGCTCCGGCGCAAGCCGGAGCGGTCACCTTCAACCCGACGGCTTCAGTCGTCGAAGTCGTGGTGGTGATGGTGATGCGGCCGCCCCTCGTGGAACCCACGGTCGTCGTACCGCCGCGGGTGGTGATGGCGGACGACGACGTCGTCGTGGTCGCCGTGGCGGTAGACGTCGACGTGCTCGTGCGGTCGGCGGTAGCCATAACCACCTTCGTAGTATTGCGCGGAAGCCGTCATTGGCGTGAACGCAAGGGCCAACGCCAAACCCGCGAGGAACGTCCTCATATGCCGCTCCGAAGCTGCATCCGAAAGCCGGGACGGTGGTCCGTACCGATTGAACGCGCCCTGAAATCGCCGTTCAGCGAACGGCAACCTTCGAAAGCCCCGTAACCGACAAGGGGCGCGAACCGGGGCCCACCCCGGTTCGCGCCCCTCCGGCACCGACCTCAATGGCGATGCTCTTCGACCACGGTACGCTCGTGGACATCCTCATGATGGTCATGCACCGCCGGACGGTCGCGATGGTGCTCCTCGACGACACCGTGGGTGTGCTCGACGTCGCGATGGCGGTCGCCGTGGACCGAAGCGCCACCGGGGCCGACGTCCACGTGCTGGGCGAACGAACTCGCCGGAACCATTGCAAGGGCTGCGGCGAAGGCAGCAATCGTGATCTTCATCGGAGGATCTCCCTGTATTGAGGTTGGGCCGGAAATGCGCACCGCCGTGAAACCGTTCCGGATTATTTCTGCTTGGTATCCGTGAAGGGCGGGACAGCACCGGTCGGTCCGCGCCTCCGGAAGATCTTCGTGAGGCAAGCATGGCGCGCCTCGCCAGGGGAGCCGAACGAGGAAATTCTTGGTCGTAGGGGAGAAGGCATCGTCTTCACCTTCCCGCGTCGGTGGAAAGTTCGTTCACGCCGAGTTCAACGGGACGGGTCGATGCCTTGTGCAATCCGGGGTGAATCGCACATAAGGCCGGAGATGGTTTCAGGGCGCGGACATAGCCGCCGGGGAGCGGTGCGAGGATGGTGGGCGTTCGCTGCCCGCATGCTCGCGCTCGTGCTCGCCCTGTCTTTGGTGTCGCCCCTGGCCGGTCTCGCGGACGACCTGGCCTACCACTCCGGCGGCCAAACCCACGTCACCGAGCTCGCGAGCGTCGACATCGCGCCCCACGCGGACGCGTCCGATCCCGGCTTGGCCAGCCATCTCCATTGCGGCTGCCATCAGGCTGCGCCCCTCACGACCGCCTTGGTGGAGCCGCTCTTCGACGGCGTGCGCCCGCGGTACGCCCGGCTGACCGTTGCCGTGTCCTCGGTTTCCCCGGATCGCATGCCGAGGCCGCCCCGCACCTGAGGTGACGCCGCGAAGGCACGCGTCGTCGACCCGGGGCTGACCGCCTCCGGACCGTTCCCCCACACCATCCAGCAGGACTGTTCGGCGCCCCTCGGCGCGCCGGGTCCTGGCCGAGCCGACATCATGCGCATCTTCCTGATCGCGGCCCTGGTGGCCGCCGGCGTCCTCGTGGGCGCCGTAGTCCCCTCCGTGTCCGGCTTCGTTCGCGGGCTCCTCGCCTCGGCCGGGCTGCCGCAGACAGCCATCACCTTCGCCGCCGGGCCTGGACCCGCATCCCCGGGCGAGCCTCGCCACGAGGCGGGTGACGGGCACGACCACGGCAAGGCGGCCGCCTCCGAGACCGGTGACGGCGGCGCCCGTGGCGAGCACGAACACTCAGAGGCCGAAGGCGAGGAAGGTCACGTCAAGATGACCGCCGAGCAGATCGAGGGCCAGGACATCAAGGTGGCCAAGGCAGAGGGCGGCCTGCTGTCGCGGCACATCCTCGTGCCCGGCACGATCACGACAGACGCCGACCGGATCGCCCGCGTGCCGGTCCGCGTCGTCGGCACCGTGTCCGAGATGCGCAAGCGCCTGGGCGACGACGTCAAGAAGGGTGAGGTCGTCGCCGTCCTCGACAGCCGCGAGGTCGCCGACGCCAAGAGCGAGTACCTTACCGCCATCGTCCAGTCCGACCTCCAGAAGGTGAACTTCGAGCGCCAGCAGAAGCTGCTGGCGTCCGCGGCTGCGTCCCAGGCGGCCTTCGACAACGCCAAGGCCACGTTCCAGGAAAACCAACTCCGCGTCGATCTCGCCCGCCAGAAGCTTTCGGCCCTGGGGCTGAACGCCGGCGAGGTCGCCGCCGCGCAGAAGCGCGACGAGACGACGCCCAACGCATCGACCCTGCGCCAGTACGAGCTACGGGCGCCGATCTCGGGCCGCATCGTCGAGCGCAAGGTCGACGTGGGCACCGCCGTCGGCAAGGAGGGCGACCCGGCCGACGTCTACACCGTCGCCGACCTCTCGACCGTCTGGATCGAGCTCGCGGTGCCGACCTCGGACCTCGACGAGGTCCGGGAAGGGGCCCGGGTCACCGTGAACCGCGGCGGCCGCAGCGAGCAGGGCAAGGTCGTCTTCGTCAGTCCCCTCCTGAATGCCGATACCCGGTCCGCCCGGGTGGTGGTCTCGCTGCCCAACAAGGACCTGTCCTGGCGCCCGGGGACCTACGTCACGGCCGAGGTGGAGACCGCGAAGGACCAAGTGCCGGTGCGGATTGCCAAGGCGTCGCTCCAGACCGTCGAGGGCAAGCGCGTCGTGTTCGTCCGGACCGACGAGGGCTTCGAGAAGCGCGCGGTCGAGCTCGGGCGCTCGGACGACGACGCCTACGAGGTCGTCTCGGGCCTCAAGGCTGGCGAGGACATCGCGGTCGCCAACACCTTCCTCCTCAAGGCCGAGCTCGGGAAGAGCGAAGCCGACCACGACCATTGAGGAGCCCGGACATGATAAGCCGCATCCTCGATTTCTCGGTCCACCAGCGCTGGCTCGTGCTGCTGCTGTCCCTGCTCGCCGCCGGCTTCGGCGGTTACGCGGTGACCAAGCTGCCCATCGACGCTGTGCCCGACATCACCAACAACCAAGTCCAGATCAACACGACCGCGCCCTCGCTCTCGCCCGTCGACATCGAGAAGCAGGTCACCTACCCGGTCGAGACCGCGCTCGCGGGCATCAAGGGGCTCGAATACACGCGCTCGCTCTCGCGCAACGGCTTCTCGCAGGTCACCGCGGTGTTCGCGGAGAAGCTTGACATCTACTTCGCCCGACAGCAGGTCGCCGAGCGCCTCGCCCAGGTGAAGCGGGACCTGCCCCCGGGGGCGGAGCCCGCGATGGGGCCTATCTCGACAGGCCTGGGCGAGATCTACATGTGGTCGATCCACTACGCGAAGCCCGACGAGCGCAAGGTCTCGGAGCCTGGCAAGCCGGGCTGGCAGCCAGACGGCAGCTACCTCACCCCCGAGGGCCAGCGCCTGAGGACCGAGCTGGAGCAGACCGCCTACCTGCGGACCGTGCAGGATTGGATCATCCGGCCGCAGATAAAGACCGTGCCGGGTGTGGCCGGGGTCGACGGCATCGGCGGCTTCGAGAAGCAGTACCACGTCCAGCCGGACCCCAATAAGCTCGCCTCGCTCGACCTGTCCTTCTCCGACGTCGCCCGTGCGCTGGAGACCAACAACGCCAACCAGGGTGCCCGCTACCTGGAGGACAACGGCGAGGGCTACGTCGTCCGCGCCGCCGGCCGCCTGGAGGACATGGACGACATCGGCAACGTCGTCGTCGCGACCCGCGGCGGCGTGCCGGTGCGCATCAAGGACATCGCCGAGGTCCGCATCGGGCGCGACCTGCGCACCGGCTCGGGCAGCGAGGACGGACAGGAGGTCGTCGTCGGCACCGCGCTGATGCTGATCGGCGAGAACAGCCGCACGGTGGCCGCTGCCGTCGACGCCAAGATGGACCAGATCCGCAAGTCGCTCCCCCCCGGCGTCGAGGTGCAGACCGTCCTCGACCGGACCCGCCTCGTCGAGGCGACGGTGAAGACGGTGGCGAAGAACCTGTCCGAGGGCGCGGCACTCGTCATCGTCATCCTGTTCCTGCTCCTGGGCAACATCCGTGCGGCCGTCATCACGGCCTTGGTCATCCCGGTCGCCATGCTGATGACCATGACCGGAATGGTCGAGGCGAAGATCTCGGCCAACCTGATGTCACTCGGGGCGCTCGATTTCGGGCTCATCGTCGACGGGGCGGTCATCATCACCGAGAACGCGCTTCGGCATCTCGCCGAGAGGCAGCACGCGGTGGGGCGGGCCCTCGGCACCGAGGAGCGTCTCCAGACCGTGCGGGCCTCGGCCGAGGAGATGATCAAGCCGTCGCTCTACGGGCAGGCCATCATCATCCTGGTCTACGTGCCGCTGCTGACCTTCACCGGGGTCGAGGGCAAGATGTTCGAGCCCATGGCGCTTACGGTGATCATCGCGCTCGTGGCGGCTTTCGTGCTGTCGCTGACCTTCGTGCCGGCGCTGATCGCCATCGTCATCACCGGCAAGGTCACCGAGAAGGACAACCTCATCATCCGGGCGTTCAAGGCCGCATACCGGCCGGTGCTCGCGGCCGCGGTGCGGGCGCCCCTCGCCTTCGTGGGCCTTGCGCTTCTCCTGCTGGTGGCGGCCGGCGTCCTGTTCACGCGGCTCGGCACGGAGTTCATCCCGCAACTCGACGAGAAGAGCATCGCGCTCAACGCCACCCGCATCCCGTCCACCTCCCTGACCCAGTCGCAGGCGATGCAGCTCAGGGTCGAGAAGGTGGTCTCGAAGTTCCCGCAGGTCGCCTACGTCTTCTCGAAGACCGGCACCGCCGAGGTCGCCTCCGACCCGATGCCGCCGAACTCGTCGGACACCTTCGTCATCCTCAAAGCCCAGGAGGAGTGGCCGGACCCGGAGTTGCCCAAGGCCGAGCTGCAGGAGCAGATCGAGAAGGCGGTGGGAGCTTTGGCGGGCAACGTCTACGAGTTCTCCCAGCCGATCCAGCTGCGCTTCAACGAGCTCCTCGCCGGCACCCGAGGCGACCTCGCCGTGAAGGTGTTCGGCGAGGAGTTCGAGCCGATGCTGAAGGCGGCCAACCAGGTCGCGGCCGTGCTGCGCGGCATCGACGGCGCCGAGGACGTGAAGGTCGAGCAGACGGCGGGCCTGCCGTTCCTGGAGATCAAGATCAACAAGCCCGAGGCGGCGCGCTATGGCCTGAGCACCGGCGCCATCCAGGAGGTCATCGGCGCGGCCATCGGCGGCCGCGACGCGGGCGTCGTGTTCGAGGGGGACCGTCGCTTCCCCATCGTCGTTCGCCTGACCGACAAGGTCCGCGAGGACCGGGAGGCCCTGGAGAACATCCCGGTGCCGCTGCCGCCGGGACCGAACGGCCGGGCGAGCTCGGTCCTGCTCAAGCAGGTGGCGAGTTTCCAGGTCACGGAAGGCCCGAACCAGATCTCGCGCGAGAACGGGAAGCGCCGGGTCGTGGTCACCGCCAACGTGCGCGGGCGGGACATCGGCTCGCTCGTGGCGGAGGCGCAGGCCAAGGTCGGGAGCCAGGTGCAGATGCCGCCGGGCTACTACGTGACCTGGGGCGGGCAGTTCGAGAACCTCGCCTCGGCCAAGCGGCGGCTGATGGTCGTGGTGCCGGTCTGCTTCTTCCTGATCTTCCTGCTGCTGTACTCGGCGCTGGGCTCGCCGCGGGACGCGCTCCTGGTGTTCAGCGCGGTGCCGCTCGCCCTCACCGGGGGCATCTTCGCCCTGTGGCTGCGCGGCATGCCGGTCTCGGTGCCGGCGGCCGTCGGGTTCATCGCGCTGTCCGGCGTGGCGGTGCTCAACGGCCTCGTGATGCTGACCTTCATCAAGCAGCTCGTGGCCGAGGGTCGACCGAAGCGGGAGGCGATCCTGGAGGGGGCCATGACCCGGCTGCGGCCGGTGGCCATGACGGCGCTCGTCGCCTCGTTGGGCTTCGTGCCCATGGCCATCGCCACCGAGACGGGTGCCGAGATCCAGCGCCCGCTCGCCACCGTGGTGATCGGCGGCCTTATCAGCGCGACCCTGCTCACCCTGATCGTGCTGCCGGCACTCTACGCCCGGTTCGGCAAGACGGTCGCGCCGAAGAACGTCGACCGGATCCCGGAGGCGGCGGAACAGACCCTCAGGGCGGCGGAGTAAGGCGGCGTGCGATGCATCCCGACATGGGCGGCGATCCCATTCGCCGCCCTCGCCCTCACCGGTGCCGCCACGGGGGCGGAGGGGGTCGGCGGCGAGGCCCCGTTCGGCCTCGCCTGGGGGCCCGTCGCGGAGGTTCCGCGGCCGCTCAAGGTCGACCGGGAGGCGAACCTGACCGCGCTGTACTACCCGCACGGCTGGCGGCCGGCCGTCGGCCCGGGAACGGCCGAGATCGTGCTGGTGGTCTGCCGTGACGAGGGGCTGCAGCAGGTGGTCTGGTTGGGCCTGCCGCTGTCCGGGGAGGAGTTCGTGCGGGTGCGCCGGGCCATCCACGAGGAGGGCGTGCGCCGCTACGGCGAGCCCGGACCGGGGCCGACGGCCGATTCCGAGCTCTGGCCCGGCGGCCGGGCCCTCCTGGCCAGCCGGCAAGCCCCGGACGGGCGGCGCGAGCTCGTCATGACGGCGTTCGGCCCCGGCTACGCGGCCTGCTCGGCCGCCCACCGCGCCGCCACCGGGCACCCGGCCGGCGCGCACGTGGCTGACCTCATCGGTTTCGACGGCCCCTGAACCCGCCCGCCGGCGACGGCAACGAAGATCTGGGAGCGACATGGGACACGGACATTCTCACGGAGGCGGCATCCCTGCGGGGTCGGCCGCGAGCCGGAACAAGGAACGGCTGGCTTGGGCCCTGGGGTTGACGCTCACGTACATGCTGGCCGAGGTGGTGGGCGGTCTGCTCACCGGCAGCCTCGCGCTGCTGGCCGACGCCGCCCACATGGTCACGGATGCCGGCGGCCTGGCCCTTTCGCTGCTGGCCATCCACTACGCGGGCAAGGCGCCGACGCCGGGCAAGAGCTTCGGCTACCTGCGCTTCGAGATCCTGGCGGCGCTCGCGAACGCCGTCGTCCTGCTCGGGGTGACGGCCTACATCCTCTACGAGGCCTACCGGCGCTTCGTGGAGCCGACCGAGATCCTGGGCTGGCCGATGATGCTGGTGGCCGTCGTCGGCCTGGGGGTGAACCTCGCCAGCATGAGGCTGCTGTCGGGCGGCTCCTCCGAGAGCCTGAACGTCAAGGGCGCCTACTTCGAGGTGTTCTCCGACATGCTCGGCTCGCTCGGCGTCATCGTCGCGGCCCTCGTGGTGATGGCGACGGGGTGGCGTTGGGTCGACCCCCTCGTGGGCGCCGGCATCGGCCTTTTCATCGTGCCCCGCACATGGCGCCTGCTGAGCGAAGCCCTGCACATCCTGCTGGAGGGCACGCCCCCGGGCGTCGATCTCGACGAGCTCAAGGCAGCGTTCGAGGCGATGCCGGGCGTGCGGCGCGCCTACGACCTGCACGCATGGACGCTGACCTCCGGGTTCGACGCGATGAGCGGCCACGTGGTCGTGGAGGACGTGACCGCCGGACCCGAAGTGGTCCGGGCGATCCAACGTCTGGTGAAAGAGCGGCACGGCATCGAGCACGTCACCGTCCAGGTCGAGGATGAGGCCCTCGCGGCCCAAGCCGCCCGCCTCCCGGTCTAGGAGGGGGCGGTGGTAGGGAAGAAGCTCGGCCGTGAGCAGCTCCACTGGGGGCCGCGTTCGCGCAACAAACGACGTGTCCGCCGCGATGTCCGAAAGGCCGCAAACCAGACAATGGTGTTTGTATTATTTGGTTTGTTTCTTGTCTTGTTGATGATGACTTACTTCAGATATCGATAGGATAGATTTTCTCATATACGCATCGAATTTACCCATTACGGAAGCGCCTTACCTCTTGTTGCACGAGATCAAATCTTTGACATACCATGATGCGGGGCTGAAATGAACGACAAACAGATGTTTCAGTTCGCGGTCACGACAACGGCAATGCTTGCGGTGCTGAGAACGTCGACGATTGCGATGATGACCCTCACGATGCAGAGGCTTACGCCTGACGAGCGCGAGGAAGTATTGGCCGAGATCGTGCGTACGGTCGGGGATTTGCCGCCGGACTACTCGCAGGTGAGCCCCATCGGGACGAAGTTCTATGAGGAGGTGGTGGCGGAGGCGCCGGACCTTGCGAAGGGATTTGCCCGGGATCTCCGCAGGGCGCTTGGTTGAGGTTTGAGGGGACGGCATGACCGGTCCCCCTTTTTTCCGACGCGACCAAGGCGGACCGTCTTCCAGAAAGCATCGCCGACACGCCGAGCGTGTCCGAGCGAGCGGGGTTCGGAAGCACGGTCAGGTCTTGGGCCGAAGGCTGTAAGGTGCGGCATTCCCGACGCCGCTCGGCGCTCGCTTCCGAATGGCGTCATCGTCGTGACCGGGACTTTCGACCGGCGTCGGCATGAGCTGCCCCGGCGGCGTGGATGCCCGCGCCGGACCCATCATGGTCCGGGCGGTTCGAGAAGTTGCGAAGCACCCCACGGCATCGGGCACGCCATCGTCCAGGCTCGAAGAGCCGCCTCGACCTACGAGGGCGGCGCGGTAAGCACAGCGCCGCCCCGGACCGGGCCTTACTGCTTCTCGAAGCGGGCCTGGACGTTGTGGCCGTGAATTTTCGTGGACAGCAGGACCTTAGCGCCCGCCGCGAGGGGGGCCTTGAGGTCGCCGACGAGCTTGTTCGGCGCGGCCGGCTTCAGGGCCAGCGTCTCCGTCTTGCCGCCGGCCTGGACGAAGGCCTTGGCCGACAGGCCGGCCGTTTCGGCAGGCTTGCCGTCCTCGCCGGTGACGAAGAACGTGACGCCCGTGTCGGTCGCGACGAACTCGACGGGATGGCCCTCGGCGACCGTCGTCTGCCCGCCGTTCGGACCGGCGGCGAGGCAGGGCGACGCGAGGACGAGGGCAACGGCCAGGAAGGCGGGACGAAGGGGGTGGCGCATGACGGTATCCTTTCTCGGGTGGGTGGGACTCAGAACGCCTCGACGGGCGCGCTTCCCGGCGCCTCGCGGACGCTATCGGGCCGGCGGCGGGCGTCATCCCGCAACCGCTCCAGGGGCTTGCGTCCGAAGGTCAGGAACAGGACCGGCGTCAGCACCGTGTCGAGGAGGGTGGCGCTGATCAGCCCGCCGAAGATCGTCACCGCCACAGGGTGGAGGATCTCCTTGCCCGGCGCGTCGGCTCCGACCAGCAGCGGCACCAGCGCGACGCCGGCCGACAGCGCGGTCATGAGCACCGGCGCCAGCCGCTCCAGGCTGCCGCGGATCACGAGCTCCCGGCCGAACGGCATGCCCTCGTGGATGGCGAGGTTCAGGTAGTGGCTGATCTTGAGGATGCCGTTGCGGGTGGCGATGCCGGTGAGCGTGATGAAGCCGATCATCGAGGCCACCGACAGGGGCTGCCCGGCGATCCAGAGCGCGGCGACCGAGCCGATCAAGGCGAGCGGGATGCTGCCGAGGATGATCAGGGTGAACACCACCGAGCGGTAGCGGCTGTAGAGCAGCGCGAAGACGAGGGCGAGGGAGAGGAGCGAGAGCAGGCCGATGGTCCGGCTCGCCTCGGCCTGGGCCTGGAACGAGCCCTCCAGGCTGGTGACGTAGCCGTTGGGCAGGTTCACCGCCGCGACCTTGTCCCGGATGGCCTGGACGATCTTGCCCATGTCTGAGCCGGGCTGGGTGTTGGCCTGCACGACGATGCGGCGGCGGGCGTTCTCGCGCAGGATCTGGTTCGGACCGTCGGTCTCGCGGATGTCGGCGATCTGCCGGGCCGGCACCCAGCCGGACGGCGTCTCGATCAGGAGGTCGCCGAGACGCTGGGTGGTGCGCATGGCGTCGGATAGGCGCATCACCACGTCGAAGCGGCGGTAGCCGTCAACGACCCGGGAGACGACCTGCCCGTTCGAAAGGCGGCTGAGCTGCTCCACCAACGCGGCGGGCTGGACCCCGTAGAGGGCGGCCCATGCGTAGTCGACGCGGATCTCCAGTTGCGGGATGAGCACCTGCTTCTCGACCTGGAGGTCGGCGATGCCGGGGATGTCGGCCATGCGCCCGCGCAGGTCCTCGGCGAGCGCCCGCAGGGTGTCGAGGTCCTCGCCGAAGATCTTCAGCGCGATCTCGGCGCGCACGCCCGAGAGCATGTGGTCGAGCCGGTGCGAGATCGGCTGGCCGACGTTGACGTTGACCGGCAGGACCGCGAGGCGCCCGCGGATGTCGGCGACGAGCTCGGGCTTGGGCCGGGCCCCGGGCTTGAGGTCGATCTCCAGGTCGGACGAGTGCACGCCCTCGGCGTGCTCGTCGAGCTCGGCCCGGCCGGTGCGGCGGCCGATGGATTTCACGTCCGGCATATCGAGGAGCAGGCGCTCGGCCACGAGGCCGATCCGGTTGCTCTCGGCGAGCGAGATGCCGGGGTTGAAGGCCATGTTGACCGTGAACGAGCCCTCGTTGAAGGGCGGCAGGAAGGCGCGCGGCAGGTAGGCCGCCGCGAGCCCGGCCACCGCCACCGCCAGTCCGGCGACCAGCATGACGGGCCGGGCATGCCCGAGCACGCCCCGCAGCAGGGCGGCGTTGCCGCGCTTGAGCAGCCTGAGGAAACGGCTGTCGTGCTCCTCCAGGCGCTTCAGGCCCGGCAGCAGGTAATAGGCGAGCACCGGTGTCAGGGTGATCGAGACGAGGAGGCTCGCCAGGATCGAGACGATGTAGGCCTGTCCCAGCGGCGCGAAGAGCCGACCCTCGATGCCGGACAGTGCGAAGAGCGGCACGAAGACCAGCACGATCACCATCGTGGCGTAGACGATGCCGGAACGCACCTCGTTGGAGGCGGCGACCACGACCTCGAAGATGGAGCGCGGGTTGCCCGCCCGCCGGTTCTCGCCGAGCCGTCGGAAGATGTTCTCGACGTCGACCACCGCGTCGTCGACGAGCTCGCCGATGGCGATGGCGAGCCCGCCGAGCGTCATCGTGTTGATGGACAGCCCGGCGAGATGGAAGACGACCGCGGTCGCGAGGATCGAGACCGGAATCGCCGTGAGCGAGATCGCGGTGGTGCGGACGTTCAGCAGGAAGGCGAACAGGACGACGGCGACGACGACGACCGCCTCCATCAGCACGGTCTCGACGTTGCGGATCGAGGTCTCGATGAAGTTCGCCTGCCGGAAGATCAGCTGGTCGGCCCGCACGCCCTTGAAGGCGCAGGCATCCCCGGCGGGCTCGGCCATCGACGGGCCCGCCCCGCCCTTGCCCGCCCCGCAGGCGTCCAGGCTCGCGGTGATGTCCTTGAGCGCCGCCTCGACCTCGCGGGTGAGCCGGACCGTGTCGACGCCCGGCTGCTTCTCCACCGACACGACGACGGCCGGCGCGCCCATGTAGCCGCTGTCGCCGCGCTTGACCCGGGCCGCGAAGGAAACCTCGGCCACCTGCCGCAGGTAGATCGGCCGGTTGTTGACGGTGGCCACGACCATGTTGCGCAGGTCGTCGAGGCTCATGGTCCGGCCGAGGTTCCGGATCAGGTACTCGCGGGCGTACTGGTCAGTGAAGCCGCCGCCGGTGTTGGTGCCGAACTGCGCGAGGGCCGTCTCCAATTGGGCGTGGGTGACGCCGAGCGCCCGCAACGCCGTCGGCTGGGGCGCCACGCGGAACTGGCGCACCTCGCCGCCCATCGGGATGACCTGGGCGACACCCGGGATCGCGAGGAGGCGCGGGCGGATGGTGAAGTCGGCCAACTCCCGTAGTTGCATCGGCGAGACCGTGCCGCCGCTGAGCGCCACCATCACGATCTGGCCCATGATCGATGAGACCGGGCCCATCATCGGGTTGACCGTGGGGGGCAGTTGCGGCCGGACCATCGCGAGCCGCTCCGACACCTGCTGCCGGTTGCGGTAGATGTCGGTGCCCCAGTCGAACTCGACGTAGATCACCGACAGGCCGACGCCCGAGACCGAGCGGACGCGGGTGACGCCCGGCAGGCCGTTCATCTGCGTTTCGACCGGGAAGGTGACGAGTTGCTCGACCTCCTGGGGGGCAAGGCCCTCCGCTTCGGTCATGATCGTGACGGTCGGCCGGTTCAGGTCGGGGAAGACGTCGACGGGCAGCTTGGTCGCCGTGAAGGCGCCGTAGACGACCAGCACGGCGGCCAGCGCCAGCACCAGCAGGCGGTTGCGCAGGGATTGCGTGACGAGGAGCGTGAACATGGGCGTGGCTCCTCAGCGGACCTGGTTGAGGAGCTCGGCGCCCTGGGTCACGATCCGCTTGCCCGGAACGACCCCCGACACCACCAGGACATGCCCCGCGTCGAGCGGCTCCACCCGGACCTCGCGCGGCTCGAAGCGCTCCGGCTCGGTGTGCTCGTAGACGATGCTCTGCCCGTTGCCGCCGCGGACCACGCTCATGCGCGGAAGGGCCAAGCCCTTCTGCTGCGCGTCGGTCGCGGCCAGAACGGTCACGAACTGCCCGGTTCGGAGCTCCGACGGCGCGCCCTCGACCGCGAAGTGCATCGGGACCGCTTGGCTGCGGTCGGCGAGCCCCGCGCCCATGTAGGCGAGCCGCAGCATCCGCCCGTCGGCCATGCGGGCCGTGGCGTCCTGCCCCCCGGCCATGGCGTCGAAGCTCAGGGCCTCGACCCAGAGCCGGTTCGGGTCGACGATCTGGAAGACCTGCACGCCGGGGCTCGCCATCTGCCCGGCAACCGCGTTCGCCTCCGCGATGACCCCGTCGACGGGGGCCTTCAGGGCCTCAGACTGCTGGCGGATGTTGTCGAGGGCCGCGCGGCGGTCGAGCAGACCCTTGAGTTCGGCCTGGGCGTCCTCAAGCTGGACCTGCGAGACGGAGCCGCCCGGAGCGAGCTTGCGGTAGCGCTCGACCCGGCGCTCGGTGATGGCGATCTGCTGGTCGAGCTCGCCCTGGCGCTGGCGCATGTCGGAGGCGTCCACCGCCTGCACCGGCGGGGTCACGTAGGCGAGCACCTCGCCCTTTCGCACCCGCGTGCCGAGGCGCGGAAAGATCCCCGATTCCGGCGGCGAGAGCCGGCCGCCGACCGAGGACTGGACCACTCCGCTGGCGCTCGGGTCGGGGACGATGCGGCCCGGAAGCTCGACGGTTCGGCGGAGGGTGTCGGCGGCGGTCACGAGGGTCCGGACCGCGAGGACGCGCTGGGTCGGCTTCGGCACGAAGATCGAGCCGTCCGGCTGGCGCCGGGCCAGGTCCTGCCCGCCCGCGGCCGGCGCCGCCATCCGGAAGGTCTGGGGCGTGTCGGCATCCTTTCCGCCATGGTCGTGGCCATCGGCCGCGAAGGCGCGCGGAGCGAAGGCAAGGGCGACGACGAGCACGACGAGGGCGGTGGCGGGCAGGTAGCGGCGTCCACGCATCAAAAGCGTGACCGCGATGCCCAGGAGGAAGCCGATGCCCCCGATGGCCAGCGGCAGCGGGTCGGCCTCCTTGAGGTGGCGCTGAAAGTCGTGGGCTGCCGCGAGGCCGGTCGCCCAGGCGGAGGCGCTTGCGGACGGCGGGGCCGGCGGTGCCTCCAGGACGGCCAGCGTGACGGGGAACATGTCGGTCGCGCCGTCCGCGGTCACGGTGAACAGCACCTCGTGCTCGCCGGGATGCAGGCTCCAGTGGGCGTCGACCGCGTAGCTGCCGTCAGGCATCGGTGAGACGGTGGCGGTACCGTCCGGGGTTTCGGCCTGCACGACGGCGCCCGTCACCGGTTCGTTGGTGCCGACGCGGTCGAGGAACACCGACAGGCGACCGTTGCGGGCGACGGCCACCAACTCCAGCGCGTCCGTGCTCGACGTGCCGCGCGGCGCGGTCGCCGTCGGCGGGGCCTGTGCCTCGTTGCCGTGGTCATGCCCCTCGTGGGCGACGGACATCGGCGGCGCGGCAGCCCACAGGGACAGCGCAAGAAAAGCCGCCCGCAGGGCGGGGGCGGAGGGAACACGCATGGGAAAACCGAGCCTTCGCGAAAGGGAGGCAGGCGGCAGCCCTCACGGGCGGCCGCTCGGAGCGCGCCGAAGCGCGGACCTCAGGCGAAGGTTCGAGGGGGCTCGGGCAGCGTCTCCGGGACCACGCTGTCGAAAGCGACCGTCCGGATGCCGGCCAGCGCCGGCCCGGGCTTCCAAGCGACGGTCGCAGCGAACGCATCCAAGCGCGCGAACGAAGCGTGGCAACAGCACAGGCCGCAATCGCCCGTCGCCTTGTCGCCGCCGCGGTCGGCGTGATCGGCCAAGTCGCCGGCTTGGTCCGCATTTGTCGGGCCGGGATGCCCGGCCGCGTAGACCATGGCGTGGCCGTCATGCGTCGCACCCGCGTGCGAGTGTCCCGCACCCGCCACCGACAGGGCGACGAGGATCACGGTCAGGAAGACCGTGAGGAGCGAGCGCCAGAGGGTGCGGGTGGCCGACATGCGGCGACACCCTTACCACGGCCGGGCACTTCCGGCCACGCAATTTCCGATGCCTCGGCGCGTGACGGGCGGCCGTTCGGAGTCATCACCGCGAGCGCCAGCCCGGTGCCGATGGCGAGTGCAGCCCAAAGCAGGAGGGACGACCCGTCCGGCAGCAGGCGTGTCACGAGCGAGGCTGCGAGCGCCAGGAACACGAAGCCGAAAGCCTGCTTCGCCCGCACCAGCCATGGGCCCGATCGCGGTAGGATGCCGGCGCCGAACGCACCGACGAGCACCAGCGGCGCGCCCATCCCAAGGCCGAGGGCGAAAAGGGCCAGCGCCCCGCGTAGGACATCCCCCGTCTGGGCGACGTAGAGCAGGGCGGCGGCCAGCGGCGGCGTCACGCAGGGCCCGACGACGAGGGCCGAGCTGAAGCCGAGGAACGCGGCCCCGGCGACCGACCCACCTTCCGCCGCCGGGGCGCCGAAGCGGTCCCGCCACCAGCGCGGCGCCTGCAGGTCGAACAGGCCGAACATCGACAGGGCCAGCGCGACGAAGGCGGCGGCCATCAGGCCGAGGGCGAGCGGGGTCTGAAGGGCGACCTGCAGGTTGCGGCCGAGCCACGCCGCCGCGACCCCGAGGCTGGCATAGGCCGCCGCCATGGCGAGGGCGTAGCTTCCGGACAGCGCGAGGCCCCGCCCCGGCGTGAGGCCCTGGCCCGAGCGGACGATCATGCCCGACAGGATCGGCACCATCGGCAGCACGCAGGGGGTGAACGCCAGGAGGAGGCCGAGCCCGAACATGCCCGCCAGGACACCGAGGAGGTTGCCGACGAGGAGGGCGGCCGGTCCGGCGGGGAAGACATCCTGGCGGGTGAGCGCGGAGGCCGTCCCGCCTGCGGGCGTGGCTGCGGGGGTGGCCTCGCCGCCTTGGGATGCGCCGGCGTTCGCCAGGGAGGCGAGGTCCAGCCGCTTCGTGGCCGGCGGGTAGCAGATGCCCCGCTCGGCGCAGCCCTGGTAGGTCACCCGGACCTCCCGCAGGCTGGCCAGCGCCGCACCGGGCACGATGGCCTCCACGGCGTCGTGGCAGACCCTCGGTCGGACCGAAGTTCGGGTCGTCCTTGGTCTGCGCAGGCGGCGTGCTGACGGGAAGCTCCGCGCCGGTACCGGCTTCGGCGCGGATCCTGTCACGGTAAAGGTAGGTACCCGGCGCGATGTTCCAGCGCAGGTGCAGTGACAGGTTCGCGTCGCGGGTCGCGACCAGGGTGAAAGGCGTCTGCCGCACGGGGGCGTCCTGGGACCATCCCGGCGACCACGGCGCTGCGCCCGCCCAGACCAGGATGGCGAGGATGAGGTGGGCGAACACGTTCGGCATGACGGGATCCGGATCGGCCCGCCGCGGGTCGGAAACGCAGCTTAAGCCAGGCTTAAGCCAGGCCCGGAGGATGGGGGACGGTCAGGGGGAGACACGCATGCGCATCCTCGTCGTCGAGGACGATCCCATCCTCTCGGACGGGCTCAGGGCGGGACTCGGCCTCGGCGGGGCGACGGTCGACTGCGTCGCGACCTGCGCCGACGCCGAGGCGGCGCTGGCCGCCAGCGCGTTCTCGGCCATCGTGCTCGACCTGATGCTCCCCGACGGCTCCGGCCTCGACGTGCTGCGCGGCCTGCGCCGCCGGAAGGACCAGACGCCCGTCGTCCTGCTCACGGCCCTCGACGCGGTGGCCGACCGGATCGCCGGGCTCGACGGCGGCGCCGACGACTATCTCGGCAAGCCCTTCGACCTCGACGAACTCTCGGCCCGCATCCGCGCCGTCGTCCGCCGGGCCTCGGGGCGGGCCGCCGCGTTCCTGGAGCACGGCGGCATCCGGCTCGACCCCGGGAGCCTCGCCGTCACGGTGGACGGCGTGCCGGTCGGCCTGTCCCGGCGCGAGGTCATGGTGCTGGCGGCGCTGATGGAACGCCCGGACGTGCTCCGTTCCAAGGCCGAGCTGGAAGAGCGGCTGTACGGCTGGCAGGAGGAAGTCGAGAGCAACGCCGTCGAGGTCCACGTGCACAACCTGCGCGCCAAGATCGGCAAGCACACCATCGAGACGGTGCGCGGCCTCGGCTACCGGATGAGGGCGCCGGCATGACATCCCTGCGCGTCAGGCTGTTCGCGATCCTGCTCCTCGCGACCGGGCTGATCTGGCTCAGCGCGGTCGCCTGGATCTATCTCGGGTCAAAGCGCGAGGTGGAACAGGTGCTCGACACCCGCCTGCAGGAAGCCGCGCGCATGGTCGGCTCCCTAGTGGGCGCGGTCGGCGGTTCGGCTCCTGACGGAACGCCATCCACCTTCCCGGCGCCGACGGCCTACGAGCGGCAGCTGTCCTGTCAGATCTGGTCTCTCGACGGGCGGATGGTCGCGCGGTCGAGCGGAGCCCCGGAGCGGCGCCTGACCGACGCGCCGGCCGGTTTCTCCGAGCGCGAGGTCGACGGCGAGACGTGGCGGGTCTTTACCGTCGAGGACGCCGGGAAGGGTGTGCGCGTCATGGTCGGCGACCGCCTGGGCCTGCGCGAGCGCCTCGTCACCGACCTCATCATGGGCCTCGTCACCCCCGCGCTTCTCGTCGTGCCGTTCCTCGGGATGCTGATCTGGGCGAGCCTCGGGCGGGGCCTGCTCCCCCTGCGCCGGATGGCCCGCGACCTCGCGAGCCGCGACGCCGACGACATGAGCGCCCTCGATGCCGGCAGAGCCCCCGCCGAGGTCCGGCCGCTGGCCGACGCCCTCAACGGCCTGTTCCTCAAGGTCGAGGCGGCGCGCCGGCACGAGCGGGAGGTGACGGCGTTCGCCGCGCACGAGCTGCGCACGCCATTGGCCGGGCTGAAGACCCAGGCCCAGGTCGCCATGGCCACCACCGACCCGGACGTGGCGAAGGCGGCGCTGCGCCAGATCCTGGCGGCCGTGGACCGCACCACCCGCCTCGTCCGGCAACTGCTCGACGCGGCCCGGCTCGACGCCGCCGGGGAGGCGCCGGCCCTGGCGGAGGTCGACGTGGGCGCGCTGGTGGCCGAGACCGTCAACGGGATGCGGGTGCCGCCGGGGGTTCGCACCCTGATCGACCCGGGGCTGCGCGGCTACACGCTGCGGGCCGATCCCGAGAGCTTGCGCCTGGCCGTGCGAAATCTGCAAGAGAACGCTGTGCAGCACATGCAGGCCGGCACGGTGGAATGGCTGGCCCGTCCCAGTGGGGAGGGCGTCCTCGTGCGCGACGAGGGGCCGGGGATTCCCGCCGAGGAACTGCCGCACGTCACGACGCGCTTCTTCCGCGGCCGCCACAAGAGCGCCACCGGGAGCGGGCTTGGGCTCGCCATCGCCGAGATGGCGTCCCGCCGGAGCGGTCTGAGCCTGCGGCTGCGCAACCGGCCGGATCGCCCGGGGCTTGAGGCGGAGATCCTTCGCGCCTGATGCGGTCAGCAGAGTTCCGGGCAGAAGATGTCCTTGAGCGTCGCCAGCACGCGGGCGGCGCGGGGATCCTCTAGCCTGTAGTGGAGCGTTTGGCTCTCGCGGCGATAGGCGACGAGCCCGTCCTCGCGGAGCTTGGCGAGGTGTTGCGACAGGGCCGACTGGCTGAGCTCGACCGCCTCGGCGAGGCTCGTCACGTCCATCTCGCCACGGGCCATCAACAGACACAGGATAAGCAGGCGCTTCTCGTTGGCGAGGAGACGGAGCAGGCGCGCAGCATCTCCGGCCTTGTCTTGAAGCCGCGTCAGTTCGTTCGGCGTGATGGCGTCCATCGGCCCCGCTTCAGAAACGGTCGTCCCAGCTTGTTTAGCTAACCCTAATATAGCTTCTGCGTTCCGTATCACCAGATCGGCACCTGCCGGTGAGATTACCCGTCCGACTAGGGTCTCGATATGAGATGAAAGTCCTCCCTCGGGCATAGCAAGGCCCTTCCTAGTATGCTGCCAAAGAGCGGCTTTTCGGGACTACGAATTGCGCTTTTAGGGCAGCCATCAGTGGGCGTGCTAACCATGGTGCGCGCATCGCATCCGTTGAAGCAAAGCTCCATACACACTGGCAGATTGCCCCATCCACAAGCATGTTTCCGTAAATGCGCTTTTGTCGCACCCGGCTGGATGGCACCTGAGAGCCGATCTCTTTGGATCGGACGACCTGAATGATGCCGAGGTCGCCTTTTTGAATTGAGGTGCCCTGGCGGGCTTCCCTGGTGCCATCTGGCTGCGAGCTTTCCGCTCGCGCCAGGATCGGGAAGCGCGTTCTTGAAACGCCATTAAGTCACTCTGGATATTAGCGAAAGCGCGGCGAACGATATGGGTTCGCCGCGTCTTCGGGTCAGAGGTGCCCCGGGGTAGCGGTCCACCGCGAGAGCCCCATGCGAGAGCAGGACCATGAATCGGCGCAGGCACGCGCCCTTTCTTTCGTTTTCAAAGTGCCAGACGACGTCATCGCCGCCGTCGGTCTGCCCAAGGCCCACACCAAGAAACACGGTCGCGCCACGGAGAGCATGCTCGCCGCGCTCGCCATCGCGGCGGACTGCGACAACCACTGGATCAGCTACTCGCGGTCCAAGGACTTCTACGCCGCCGCCGGCCGCTACGAGGGCACCGACTACACTTACGCCAGCGTGCTTGGCGCAGTGAAGACCCTCAACGAGATGGGCCTGATCGAGGAGCGGCGCTCCAAGCCCGGCGCGCACCTGTCCCACGGGCTCCAGTCCCGCATCTGTCCGTCTGACCGTCTTATCGAACTCATCGGGCACGCCCCGGTGGCGTACCTCGGCCGGCGCTCGCCCATCATCATGAAAGGCGAGGACGGCAAGCTGATCAACTTCCAGGACACGGCCGAGACTGAGGGCCTCGTTGCGGACGTCGCCGAGATCAACGCGTACCTCGCCGGCGTGCAGGTCGAGGTCTCGCCCGACGCCTCCGATTCCGACTGGCGGCACACCCGGCACCACATCCACGCCCGCAAGGTCCGCGATGGCAAGTCGACGTGGACCTGCGTCCGGCCGACGCCGGTGCCCGAGGTCTACCGGGTCTACGGAAGAGAATCCTGGGATATGCACGGCCGCTGGTACGGCTGGTGGCAAAACCTTCCTGCGGATCGGCGAGCAGAACTCCTCATCAACGGCGAGCTGAGCATCGAGCCCGATTTCGCGGCCCTCCATCCCACGCTGCTCTACGCCATGCGCGGCCACGTGCTCCAGCACGACCCCTACACCCTACGCGGCTACGACCGCTCCGTCGGCAAGGCCGTACTGAACAGGGCCATCAACGCCAAGACCATCCACAAGGCCATCGGCTCGCTCATGGAGAAGGGAAACGTCCTGCAGGCCGACGGCTCGCCGGAGTGGGTCTACGGGTACGAGGAGACCGTGCGCATCGTCGAGCAGGTCCTGGATGCGAATCCCATCATCCGCGACGACATAGGCTCGGACGCCGGGGTGCGGCTAATGAACATCGACTCCGGGATGATGCACCGGGTCATGAAGGCCTGTTCCAAGGCTGGCATCGCCGCCCTGCCTATCCACGACTCGGTGAGGGTCCCGGCATCCAAGGAAGCGGAGGTCACCGCCATCATGTCGGAGGTTCTGTTCATGACGGTGTCGGAGCTCTCGAAGAGGTCTTCAGATGAGGTGTCGATCAAAAACGTCCGATATAGGGGGGGCTTGGGTCGGTTGGTGGTCTCCGTGGGGACCTTGGTGACCTCGAAGGCGGAGCCGGTGGCGCTATCCTCCGGAGCCGGGGTCTCCTCTTCCGAACCGGGTGACCTTCCCGCTGAGCCCGTGGTGTACTCTCCTGAACCGGTGGTCTCCTCTGAAACCTTGGTCCCCTTCCGTCCTGTGTTGAGGCCTCTCCCTCACCGCCCGGGCTCTCCCCGTCCCCGCGTCGTCACGCCTCCTCCGGAGCCTGAGGCCCTTCCTCCTGGCCTTGAAACACCCCCTCCGGTGCCTGATGTTGCCGTCCCCGTGTTTCCCGTTCCTGCCTTCCTCCTGGCCCTCAGGACCCCGCCTGTGCCCGAGCCCGTCCCCTCTCCTGAAGAGCCGCCGCCCGTCCTCGCTGCCCCTCGCCCACGCCCGTCACTAGCGGCTCTTGTCCCCTCCCTGCCGCCCGCCGACGTCCCCTTCGATGTCGTCCCTCAGAAGCACGCCGTCGCCCCTCCAAGACCGCCCCATGTATTCCTGGCCTCGCCACGTGATGGATGCCCAGAGGACGCCTCCGAGGTGCCCGCTGCGCCTGTCGAGCGGGTGGGACTGCTCGGGAGGCTGGCTGCTCAAGCCAGGGCCATGCGAGACCCAGCCAGCGCCGCAGCTTCGGATGCGCGCATGGCGGAGCTCAAGGCGCTCGCCTCACGTCAGCGTGCTCATGCCCATGCACGATAGGTGTTGTCTATTGCCGGGAGGCCTGGCAATATACGAGTAGGCTCTCGCGGGCCCGGATGCACCTCATCCTGAAAGCCCTCCGCCCCCCAGGTCGGGGGGCTTTCTTCGTTCAGGCGCCATGTCCCTGGGGGGTTGTCCGTTGCAGGGACCGGCGGCCCGCTACAGGGCATGCGACCCGCCCTCGCCTTAGCCTCCCTCGATGCCCGGCTGGACGCCATCACCTCGTGGCGCCCGACCATCATCGTCTCCATCGCAGCCCATTGCGCGCCCATGGCCGGGACCATGGCTGCCCATGACCTTCCATGATCGCGAGGCCATGAGGACCATGGGGACCGCCATGGGGAAGGACATGGTCCGCATGGGCCTTCCACGCTCCGCCATGGGCCATGGGCGTCCCATCTCCTTACCGATGCCAGCCCATGTCCGCCCCATGGTGGGGGCCATGCTGGCCCATGCCATGGGCCATGGGGATTCCATGGGACCTCATGGGGCAGGCCATGGGGAAGGCATGGGCAGCCATGGGGCGCGCATCCTCATTCACTGCCATGCGGGCCTGGGGCGTAGCCCTGCCATGGCCATCGTCGCCCTCATGGCGTGGGGCATGGACGCCATGGCCGCCGTCGAGGCCGTGGCCATGGCCGTCCCCGAGGCGTCACCGAACAGGCTGGTGCTCCGCCATGCCGAGGCGCTGTTCGGTGAGGCCATCGTGCTCCATGCGCATTGGGCATGGCTCTACAGGCGCGGGCCCGCCGGGTCACAGGGTGAGGCGGTCGGGCTGCGGGAGGTCCCCACCCCCCCGTCGCGGGTCCTCCCCCGGGGATGCAAGCCCATCAGGCAGCACGGGGCGCGGGCCCGTTTTCCTCGGAGCCTGAAAATGGGGTCCCCACCCCCTCGCGGGCGGCCGCTGGCAGGCGAAACGTGGCCTCGACGTACCCGATTTCACCGGCGGACCCACACCGCTCAGCGAGCCTCTCTGGGCTTGGGTTCGCCCCGTTTCCGGACAGCGAGCGCGACGCGGGGACCGGTGTTTTCCCCTTCAACGCCATCGGCTTGCCTGAATCGGACGCGGTGATTCATGAACCCGGCGTATGAGCTCAGTTTTGTGCCGGGGACCCGGCCTCCGGAAATCCCGCGGGGGGTGGGGACCCGGGTACCCGGGGGGTGCGGTCGTGAAGTTCGAGATCGGCATCTCGCAGCGGGCCTACGCCAACCGCCGCGGCGTGACCCCGAAGGCGGTACGGAAGGCCATCGCCTCCCCGGTGCGGCGTACGCCGCCCTCCACGTGGACGTCGACGTAGGACGCCGTCCGGTCCTTGATGTAGATGAGCACGCTCGGGTCGCCGCCGTCCGTCCGGACCTTGGCCTTGTAGAAATTTACGCCCGCCAGCGTGAACGGGTTGGGCCGGTCGAAAACCGTGAGCATCCCCTTCCGGACGGCGTCCACCGAGGCCTCGCCGGCCGCGTTCAGGGCGTCCACCACGGTGGGCTGGAATGCCCTCAGCATGTGGTCGTCGACCTGGCGCTCGAATCTCGGAAGGTCGATTTCGAGGTTGATCTTCAGCATCGGGACAGCGTGCGGATGGCGTCCGCAACGGCCAACCCCCGCCCGGATGGTGTCCGCCTGGACACCATCCGGATTGTCGATTGCCAAGCCGTGGAGGAGCATAGCTCGACAGGAGATCTCCGCATGTTCGAGCTCGAAGCCTTCCCCGTTCCGAACGACGACTTCTTCCCGGCCGCCATCGCCATGGCGCCCAGCGAGGTAGAGGATGCGGTCGTACCGGAGACGCCATCCGCCAAGGCCGCGGCTGCCAAACGCGCCGAAGCCGAGCGCAAGCGCGAGGAGCGGGCCCGGCGCCGGGCGGATGGCGTCCCGGACCCGCGGGCGGTAGACGCCGCGGTCATCGGGGCCATCGTCGCGGCCGCCGCCCGGCGCGGTCACGGGCGCACCATCTCCCAGACGAAGTCCCTCGCCGGGCTGGCCATCAGCCTGCAGGACATCATCGGGGGCGCCATGCAGGAGCTCGTCGAGAACCGCGGCATCGGCCAGCCGCAGGCCAAGCGGGCGCTCCTTATCCGCCTCGGACTGGCTCGGTAGCCGGACGGCGTACTTCAGACTTTTCGTTACAGAGACAGGAAGTAACGGGTCGCTAACCCTTCGACAGGTCAGCGGCCCGTTTTCGCGTCCGGGCCAGGGACAACGGTTGACTCCTACTCGACAGCGAGTCTCGGGGCCCCGATCGTAAGGTCAGCACCGAGACTCGGAGAGCCCCATGCGCGCCCACGACATCACCTCCGACCTCGACCGGGTGGGCATGGGCCTCGTCGGCGTCCTCGCCACGAGCCTCGCGGATGCCCGGCAGCGGAAGGCCGACCTCGACTACGAGCAGGGCCTCCGGAACGCCTCGGCCGCCGGCCGCGCGATGGCTGCCGTCAGCCGTCAGCGCGCTCACCATCAGGCCGCCGTGGACGAGGCGGCCGCCCTCCGCGAACAGGTCGCCGCACTGCAGCAGGCGCTCGCCGCCTCGCGCGCCGAGGCCGCCACCGCCCGGGCCGAGACCGCGAGCATGCACCGGCGCGCCCTCCGCGCTGAGGGTCTCGTCCTGCGGGCTGCCCGGACGGCCTGACGTCAGCATCTGTGCGCACACTGTCATGCTACCGTGTGCGCACAGAGCAAGTATCAAGCGCCTACGACCAGTGAGCAGACAAAAAGAAAGGCCCGCCCTTGCATCGGGGCGGGCCTTTCTCTGTTCGGGGGGCTTCGTTAGATGCCGCACTTCAGTTTAAAGGCGGGGTCGTCGATCATGTCGGCGAAGGCGGCGTCCATCGTCTCCACCCACTCCCAGATCTCCTCGCGCTGACGAGGGGTGATCCTCGCCGCGTTCCCCAGGGCGTGCTTGTACTCGGCCATCGTCGGGCAGAGCGGGAGGCCTTCATGCGGCCGGATGCCCGCCATGTGAGCGCCGACCTGCAGGGGGCTGGCACGCCAGATGTGCATGAGCTCGCTGGAGTTCAGGCTGAGCAGCCAGGCGGCGGCGGCCTCGTCCAGGCCTTCCGTCGAGGGCTCGCCGTCGAGCGTCCCCATAGCGTGGGCGTATTGGTGAGCGATGCGGCCGCGGGCCAGGACGGGATCGAGCTCAACGACCTGAGCGGTCGCGGTCGGCTTCGGGGTGGCCTCTGTCTTGGGGGCCGGCGCCGGGGCGGGCGTGACGGTGTCACGGGCCGGCTGTGACGGCGTCACGGGCGCGGCGGCCTTCGCGGCGACGGCATCCATGGCATCCTCCACCTCGACACCGGCGGGCGTCGGGATTCCGGAGAAGGCCTTCGCGACCCAGCGCGTGCCGTCCCAGATTTTCTGGGCCATGGCGGCCATGACGAGCAGGATCAAGTTGGCGAGTTGGCTGAGCTTGCGCATGACGTGGGGATTCCTGACTGAGCTACGGTGATGATTGTCGGCGGGGGGACGAAAGCGAGAAGGGGAGCGGGCTAGGCCTCGGGGGGGCCGAACACGGCCTCGCGGAGGGCTGAGGGGATCTGCTTCCGGTGCGCCCAGACAGCCCTCAAGGCGTGGCTCGCCTCGGGCTGACCGAGCTCGGGGAGGCTCGCTAGGACGTGCCCGGCGTGCGAGTGCGCGGCCGACCAACCCCTGTCGTTCCGGACGGTCGCCCAGTCGCTGTCCATGTCGCTGAGGACGCGGCAGGCCTCGTGCGCCGCGGCGCGGACATCCGGTAGGCCGGCCCGCTCCCACCACTCCATCACCTTTTCCTCGCCGAGGCGGGCCGTGATGGTCTCGACGAGGTACTCGACCTCGCTGACGAACTCGCGGGCGAGGCGGGCGTCCCGGTCCGATGGGCGGTCGCCGAGGAGGGACTGAGCGAGCTCCCTCTTCCGCTTGTTCCAGGCCCAGGCCCGGTCGCGCAGGCAGGCCCGCAGCGCCTCGATGGCCGCAGCCCGGTCGGTGCCGGTAGCGGCCCACTCGGCTTCCGCAGCGGCGAGCTTCTCGCGCTGGCGGGCGCGGTCGGCCGAATCGGCGCGGGCCTCTGCGGCGGCGCAGGCCTCCTCAACGGTGTAGGGGACCGGCGCCGGAACAGGCTCCCAGCAGACCGGGGTCGAGCCGTCCCAGGAAAACCCGACCGCGCGCATACCCTCGCGGTCAGCGGCGTAGGCCCGGCTGTAGCGCGTCAGGTCGCCCTCAGCCTTCCACAGGGTGCGCGGGCCATTGCGGGTCTGCCGCTGCCCGGCGCTGCGCCAAGCAAGGCCCAGCGCGCCGACGGGGAGAGCGACGTCGAGGGGGAGCGGTCGGTGGGCAGCCGAGGCGGCCGCGACGGCGACGAGGCCGACCGAGACGAGGAAGAAGAAGAGGGTGAACACGGCTAGGTGCCTCCTGGCATGAAGCTGATTAGCTGATTCAAGCACTCGGACGAGCGAGCCGCAAGAGATCACGAAGCATCCAGCGTCGATTTAATAAGTGGTATCATTTATCTACCTGCTGGTAGACTCGATACTTCGACTTTAGATAATTTCCTGAGCCTTGCAATAAAGCGTAAATGCGGTATCATTCATGCAGTTTTACTGTATTGGAGCGGGCGGGATGGCCAGGAGATCGCAACTGGAAAGCGCGGAGGTCCTCGACCGTCTCTGCGCGGCATGCACCGGTGCCGGTGGCGTGGCCGCCTGGGCCCGGCGGCACGGGCTCTCGCACCAGTACGTCGGTGACGTGCTCCACGGACGCCGGGGTATCGGGGATGGCGTCCTTCGCCCACTCGGCCTCCAGCGCGCTGAGCCGATCTTCGTGCCGCGCGAGCCGGAGACCATCACCCTGTACGACAGGGACGAACTCGCGCTCCTAGACGCGGAGGTCCTGCCGTGACCGACCATTCGCGATTCGTCGACGAGCTCGCCTAGCTCGACGCCCGGGAGACCCGGGCCCGCTACGCCGCCGTACTGGCAGCCGCCAAGGCGCGCGCCGGGACGGGCCGATGGGCGGACGAGCGCCTGCAGCGGCGCGTCGCCAGCGAGGAGGCTCTCGTCCTGTCGCAGGTGCGCGTCTCTATCCGCTCCATCGAACAGGCGATGGCATGGGTCGACCCGAACGAAGGGGAGAAGCGTCCATGAGCAACGAGGCATACCCTGACCTCACCGGCCTCGACGGAACCGACGTGATGGTCGAGGCGCCGGCGGTGCTCGCGGCCGAGCCGTGGTTCGCGAGCGAAATCGCCGGCTTGCAGTTCTACGACTACGGAAAGCTCGACGAGCTCACGGGCGAGCGCGTCCTGCCGCTGCCGGGCGACCGCCTCCACCTAGTCCGCGAGCCCGCGAACCCGCACGACGAGAACGCTGTACAGGTCTGGTGGCGCAACTCGCGGATGCTCGGGCACCTGCCGCGCTACACCGCCCTGCGCATCGCGCCGCTGCTGGATGCCGGCGTGGCCGCCCGGGCTTACGTGCATCATCCCGGTGACGGCGAGGCATGGAGCCTGCGGGCCCTCGTCGTCGGGCCGGCGGCCGCGGAGATCCACGGGCGCTTCATCCAGCACCTCGCCGACGCGGCAATGTGCCGGTCGGATGCGGAGGTCGAGCGCGACCGGCTCCTCTATGCCCGCGCCGAGCGGAACAGGCTGACGCTCAGGCAGCACCGCCGGCGCCGGCTGCGGGACGCCGTCGAGGTGCTCCGTCATGTGCCGTGCGAGCCGGTGTTGCCGGAGCCGAACGCCAGCGGCCGAACCGATGTCGACGACCTAGCGGACGTCCTCCGTTGCTCACGTTCGACCGTCGTGCGAATCGCGGCGGGCGTCGGCATCACCCTCGGGCGCTGGGACTTCACCGTCGAGGTAACGCCGGCCTTCCGGAAGGCGCTCTTGGAGTGGGACCGGAAGCCGAAGCGCGGGGCGAAGCTGCCCAAGCTCAAGGGCAAGCTCGGCTTCAGGGAGTTTTACGCCGAGCCCGATACCGGAGGGTCCTATGCCCGCAGTTGGTAAGCCCCACCGGCAGCGCCCACCCGCGACGCACGTCATCGTGCACCGGCAAACCGGCGCCGTCGTGAGCCAGCACCCGTCGCTTGCCGACGCCCGGGATGCCTGGCGCCGGCGAGCCTTCCCCAAGCTGGGCATGATCAAGAGCACCCTCGGGACGTGGGCCGCCGCCCAACTCATCCAGACCGTAACCGCCGCGGCGAATGCTGCCAGCCGCCGGGCCATCGAAGCGGAGACGAGGAACCGCGCATGACCGGCGATAGCATGTGGTCGAAGTGGGTGAGCGGGGAGGTCCCCATCGACCGCCCATACATTCCCGCTACCGCGCGACAGGCCGGTAGCGACGAATCTGCTCGCGAGGTCCCATTCACGCCCTGCCTACCGCCGGTCGCCTGCGGGGCGTGCCGGGCTCGCCACGCGGCTCCTCCGGCGCTCCCGGAATCCCCGCCCGCGCCGGCCGAGGACGCCCCGGTCGCGGAGGTCCTGGCCGATCAGGCCGCAGCGCCCGCTAAGGCCGTGGAGGAGGCCGACCCCGTACTGATGCGGGCGGCGCGGGATGCGGCGCGCGTCCGCGCGGCGATGAGGCGATTCGCGCCGCCGAGCAGGATCTCGCCCGGCCGCGGACGCTGACGCGGTGGGGCTACGGCGTCGAGCCGACGGCCCCGGACGAGCGTGCGCACATCGCCCTGCTGCGGACGGCCCAATGCGCCGGAGGCGCTGCGAGGCTTCGCCCCTACCTGACGGACGCCCATCGCGCCGGCGCGACCCGCGCCCGGCATGACGAGCTCGTCGCCGCCGAAGCCGAGTGGAAGGCCCGGGCATAGAGGGAGCGAAACCCGTCGCGGGGGTGATCGCACTCGGCTGTGGACGATTAACTACCCTGTTAACCTTGGACCATCTCTCGACTCCAGCGGCATCAGCAAGGTTGGCAGGGTCTCCTCGACGGCCGCATGGGCGGCTCGACGTTGAGGACCAAGATGACGAAGCGAAACGCGAAGCAAAAGCGGCAACAGGAGCGCGAGCTCACGGCCGAACAGGTCCAAGACCTCATCGACATGGCACAAAAGACAAGTACAAGCTTGCTCGCCGCGGACGAGATCAACCAAGCGTACATGCTGTTGGCCGTCTTCAACGCGGCTGACCGCGTCTATGGCCTCTGGCCGGACTCATCCCAGCCCAGCGGGTACGCGTACAGCATCATGAAGGGGGAGCCCGGCAGTGCCGCCATGCGGCGGGTCGCAGGCGGTCCGGACATGCTCGTGGGCGGCGTTTTCCAGCAGGACGAGATGCACGTCGACCTGACCCGCCAGCTGTACAAGATGCTCGACGGCTGTGGCGTCAACGAACAAGCATACAGGCTGGCATGGAGCATGTGGCTCGGGACCGTCCCCGCGAACATCGAGGCAACGAAGGCTCGCGTGCGGGGCTACCTCTCCGAGTGAGATCATGTTGTAGCGACGTGATGCGAAGGGCCCCGGCATCGCCGCCGGGGGCCTTCGCATTTAGGTGACGTGCTCACAGATGACGGTGTTGATGGTGGCCCCGAGGGGACAGTCCGCCGGCAGTGCCTTGCGGTAGGGCCCCCAGGTCCCACAGCCGAGGCAGCGGTACCCGTCGAGTGTCGCCGGGGTGGGCCACCACCGGAGGTTCTCAGGGGAGGATTCGCGCAGCCGGTTGTGGCGCTCGATGTGCGCCTCGGCGGCGGCCCGCGTCACAGCCACGGACACGCGCCCGCAGCGGAGGCACGTCACCGCGTCGTCCGGGATCTCGGTTTCAAGCGACATCGTCGGCCTCCTGTTCCTGCCCGAGCCGGATCTCCTCCGGGATGGCCGGTGTCGCAGCAAGGCGCACGCGGATCTGCTCCAGGGTGACCGGGGCGTACGACCACCTGTCGACGCCGACGTCGCAGGACTGCGAGGTGTCCGGAAGCGAGCCGTGGGTGTGGCCGAAAAGATGGATGCTCCCCCGCCAGACGCCCGGCCATGCCCTCATCGGGTAGTGCGAGAGAACCACGCGCTGGTCCTCGATGCGGCGGCTCAGCAGGTCGTGCTGCTCGTGCCACGGGAGGTTGAAAACGCGCCGTCGGTCGTGGTTGCCCCGGACGAGACACTTGCGTCCCCGGAGCCGGCGGAACAGGGCGGCGCACCGCTCCGGGCTCGCCCCGAGGACGAAGTCGCCGAGGTGCCAGACCTCGTCCTTCGGGCCGACGACGCCGTTCCAGGCCGCGATGAGAGACTCGTCGTGCTCCTCGATGGAGGCGAACGGGCGCCTCGACATCTGCAGAACGGACGCGTGGCCGAAGTGAGAATCGGCAGTGAAGTAGGTCGTCATAGGGCAGCCTCCGCGAAGGGGGCTGCGCACGCGCGTCACGCCCCGGGTGGTCGTCTCGTCTGGCGGGGGGCGCGTATTCGTTTCACGGCGGCCTCGATGGCTGGTGAGGGGGCGATGATCGGTGCGCGGACTCAGCCGGTCAACGGCGGCAGCGGGGTTATCCCTGGGCGTCGTGGTCGTGACGACCCTTTAGATAACGAGCCAAATTCGGGCCTTTCTCGAACGTGATCAGCACCTTGGACCCTTAAGGTAACGGGCGGTCCGGCGGCCCACCGGTCCGCAGGTCCTCGTAGGCTGCCCGGCACCAGGGCACGTATAGGGAAGGCCCTCTCTTGCCCCACGGTTTCGGACGCGGGCAGGTCCTGGTGATCCACCCTAGGACCGTATCGAGGTCGGCTCCCGGCCCGAGGCGGGCGGACAGCCGCTCCGTGTCCTAGTCACCACGGCGCCGGGGGCACCAGCAGCACGTCACCCGCACCCGACTTTAGGAAAAATCGCCAAGCCCACGAGGTTCGCGCATCCCGTCCTTCGACCCCGTTGAAGCCGCTGTCTCGTTCCCTATCTGTTCTCAAAGACGGAGGGGGCAATGCTTAGCTTTCAGGACATCGTGGATGCTGGACCCGAGGATCGCGACGCCTTGATGCGCGCCATGGCCGAGGACCTGATGGAGGCCTCCGGCCATCAGCGAGGTGGCCGGGGATTCGTCTCGGCCGAGCGCCCGCGAGATCTTGCCCGGGCTCTCGGAGCTCGGGGTTCCGGGAGGACCGGGACGGCCGGCTCCCGTGCGTCGAAGGTGGCCTTCTCGCGGGCGTAAGTCTGAAGGACGGCGGAGACCCATGCCTCCATGCCGAGCGCCTTCAACTCGATGCGCTGGGAGTGGATGTAATGCTTGAGAGTGATGGCGGCCGGGAGCTCGCGTTCCGCATCCTGGTCTCCGTTCGCCTTGGCCTTCGAATGCGCGAGGATAGCCGATCCTGAGCCGCCGAGCCGCTCCATGTCCAGGAAGGCCGGTAGCGTGCGGCGGACATCGTGCGCAGTCCAATGACGGATGCCGTGGCGCTCCATCAGGTCGCCCTCGGGTCTGACGGTCAGTCCGCCCTTTCGCGCCCCCTTTTCCTTGCCCTTAAGCCTGTCGAAAAGGCCGGTCATCGCCGAGGCCGTAACCGAACGCCGCGGGTTTCGCCCTGGGAACAGGAACGTGCTGGCACGGTCGATGTCGAATCGAGCCAGGGCCGCGAGCGCAGCTGGCGGGACCGGGATACCGTGGGGCTTGGGACGCGCCTTCTTCCGTCCACCGCCGCCCGGCCCCTTCATCTCGGCGGCGGTCCACGTCCAAACTTTCCAGCCGGGGCGCTCATCCCAATCCCGCGTTGTCGTCCGTCGCGTGCCGACGAGGGCGGACAGGCGCTGGCCGGTCAGCACGAGCGCCCACAGGGCTGCGAGCGCCGCATCGGATGTTTCCTTGGCGGTGCCGCCGAGGGCGCGGTAGTGCTCGGCGATGACGAGCGTGCGCGCGAGCTCGTCCAGCGTCGGGGTGTGGTCGCGCGTCCCGGACTGGTACTCAACCTGCACGCCCTCCCGCCACCAGGGGAACGCCGCGCTGTCGAGCCCGGATAGGACCGGCTCCTGGGCCTTGGCCCAGTCCATAGACGCCTTGATCGCCTCTACGGTATCTGCGGCCGCGCTCGCGGGGCGGCTCTTGAGAATGCGGTTTCGCAACGCGAGCAGGTCGGCCTGCGTGACGTCGCGGACCAGCTTGCGGCCGAGGTGGTCGTCAACCGACCGGCGCAGGTGCCGCTCGTACTGGGCAGGCCAGCGCCCTGGCTTCAGCGTCGGAAGCTTCTTCGCCAGGTAGATGTCCACCAAGTCGTGCCATTCCCAGGGACCGTCCCGGCGCCGTTCGTCCTGTGTGGGCTCGTGGAGGGTCTTCGGGAAAGCGACGGCCTTGGCCTTGCGGATGTCGAGCCCGCTCTTGGTCGCGTCCTCCCAAACCCGCAGGTCATCCCGGCTGGGGTTCTTCCCGGCCTTGAGGTCGGCCTTGCTCCGCTTGGCAGCCTCGCGCGCGGCGGCGACTGACATACTCATGTCGCCGAGCCGGATCGTGCGCGCCTCCGTCTTAAGGTGCCACGCGCCGCCCTGGCGCCCGACGCGCAGGATGAGCCCCGGGAACGTCGTGTCCGCCCATTCGTGACCGCGCCCCTCGAACGCCCCGCTCGCCACCAATGCGTTCGCCCGGTCGATCTGCGCCTTGCCGATGCGCACCCGCTCCCGCGTCCACCGGTTCGCCACCGCCATCAGACCATCCCCCCTGATACCAGCCCGATACCAGCCGTATCCGGGCCTCCCGGCGCAAGGGGGTGCATCGTTGGCAAGGGCGATTTCCCCTGCGATAACAATATCGTTGGGTCTACAGTTAACCGTCAGTTGGGATGGTCCAAAGTAATCGAGTCAGCTTCCCAAGCTGAATGTCGTCGGTTCGATCCCGATCGCCCGCTCCAACTTACCTTTCGGGCACCTCGCGCGCTCTTCCACCTTGGACGGCTGCCGTGCCCCAGGCCTCTCGAAGGCCGACCGCGCTCGCTCGATCGACCCTGCACGAACGCTGAACTAGGACCGCCTCGTGGGGCAGATCACCGGGCAGGCGATCCGCGACGTGACCGCAGCGGCTCCATCCCGACCTGTCTCATCGCGGCTTCGGCCTTGTCGGACTGTAGGAACCCGATCAGCCGTTCCGCCAGATCCGGGTTCTTGGCCGCCGCCACCGTCGCTGCGTTGAACGTCTGGACGAGTTGGACCGCGTCGGGAAGAACCCCGACCGGCTCGACGCCCGGAATGTTGACGAGCTCGCTGATCGGCCCCAACGCGAGATCGGCCTCGCCGGCTGCCAGCGCGGCGGCCGAGTCGGTTCCTCGTGGGTAGACTTTCAAACGAACCTTGTCGGCGACGCCGAGCGCGGGAAGGACCTCCCTCTGGATGAAGAGGCCGCTGGTGCTGCCCGGCATCACGACGAGGCGGGCATCCAGCAAGGTCCGGGTGAGGGCCGCGACTGAACTGACGTCGGATTTCGGCGCGCCCGTCCGAACGGCAGCCGCGAGGGGCGCGGTCGCAAGCTCGGCAATCGAGCCCTCGGCGATCAGCCCCGCGTCGACGAGTTCATGCAGTCCTTCGTTGGACAGGATGACGACGTCGACCTCGGCACCGTGGTCAAGCTGGTAGCGGATCGTCTTCGGGCCACGTCCTTGCGACGCGCCCGACCGGGTCTCGATCCTGATGCCTGTTTCCTGCTCGAAGCTCGGGATCGCCATGCGATAGGCGAGCTCGAAGCCTCCGGAGATCAGAACGGTGACCGTCGGTCCGCTATCGCGTGTCGATGTCATGGCTCGGGCGTCGTGATGCACGAGGCGGAACGGCCGCCATCTGCATTCTCCGTAGCGGTCAACGGATCTGCTCGCCATCCCGATCGGGACCGATGCGCAGCCGGCGCGGGGCCGGTCTCGATGACGGGGACGCTTGGTCTGCGCGTCCCGGTTCGGCTCGCGAGCCGCGCGGCGCTCCGGCGGAAAGGCGACCCGGACCGACCTTCGCGATGCTGCAACCTCCGAAGGTCGAGTGGACCGATCACGAGGCTGCGCGCCGCCGCGCGCTCCGTCCGGACGATCCTCACGCCCATGGCGTCCGCGAAGGCGCGCGGATCAACGCCCTTGAGGCTTGTGCCTCACCGGCGGCGCCCGCGGCTGATCTGAAACCGCGCCTTGACATAAAACCGATTGGTTTTTCATAATACCGTATGGTTGCTTTACCCGACGCGACGCTGAACGCCCTGTTCCACGCTCTCGCCGATCCGACGCGTCGGACGATCGTGCGGATGCTGGCCGACAGGCCGCTCAAGCTCGCCGAGATCGCCCCGGCCTTTCCGATGTCGAGCGTCGCCGTCTCGAAGCATGTGAGGACCCTGGAGGCCGCCGGGCTCGTGACGCGGCAGGTGCGCGGGCGCTCGCATTTCTGCCGCCTCGAGCCGATGGCCTTGATGGAGGCTCACCGGTGGCTCCAGGCCTACGAAGTCTTCTGGACCGAGCGCCTCGATGCCCTGGAGGACCTGCTCGCGGAGATGAAGCGGGAGGCGAAACCGCCCTGAGCCCGCACTCCGCCCGCTGACGACTCGAAGACATGGGGAGGACCATCATGGCTCAGGACATCGCCGTCCCTCGTCCCTCCGCGCGCACCGGACAGGCGCCCCGCGCGATCGCGTCGGGGCGCGTCCCGGAGGAGCGGACCCGCATCCGGCGGGTGATCCTGGCCTCGTCCCTCGGTGCGGTGTTCGAGGCCTACGACCTCGTCCTGTTCGGGCCGATGGCCGCCATCATCGCCCGGCAGTTCTTCTCGGGCCTCGACGAGGCCTACGCCTATATCTTCACCCTGCTCTCCGCGGCCGTGACCTTCCTCGCCCGGCCCTTCGGCGGATTGATCTTCGGCCCCTTGGGGGACCGCGTCGGGCGAAAATACGCCTTCCTCCTGACCATCGTGATCATGGGCGGCGCGACGGTGGCCATCGGCCTGCTGCCGACCTACGCGGCCATCGGCGTCGCCTCGCCGGCGCTGCTCGTGAGCCTGCGCATCGTGCAGGGCCTCGCCTTCGGGGGCGAGTTCGGCGGTGCCGTGACCTACATCGCCGAGCACGCCTCCGCGGACCGGCGCGGCTTGGCGACGAGCGCGGTGGGCATCACCATGGCCTGCGGCCTCGTTCTGGCGATCGTCGTCGTGATCGCCTGCGAGTCCGTGCTGGGCAAGGCCGCCTTCGAGGCGTGGGGCTGGCGGATCCCCTTCCTGCTCTCGGCCGTGCTGATGCTGGTTTCGGTCTACATGCGGCTGAAACTGCAGGAATCCCCGGTTTTCCTGCGGATGCGCCGGGGCGGGGGCGGCTCGCGCCGGCCTGTCCGCGAGGCCCTCGGGCGATGGGCGAACCTGCGGATCGTGCTCCTCGTCCTGTTCGGTCTCGTCGCCGGGCAATCGGTGGCCAGCGCGACGGGATCCTACCCGATCTACCTGCTGATGCTGAACCTGAAGATCGATCCGTTCCTCCTGCACTACACGATCCTCGGCTCAAGCCTTGCCCTCGTCGCCTGCATGGTCGCGGCGGGCTGGCTCTCGGACCGGATCGGCCGCAAGCCCGTCATGCTCGCAGGCTTCCTCGGCACGGCGCTGCTGGCCTGGCCGGTCTACGCCGGCGTGACGCGCTTCGCCCATCCCGACCTCGCGTCGGCGGTCGCGGCCAAGCCCGTCGTGGTCGCCGCCGATCCGGCCGGGTGCAGCCGCCAGTTCGACCCGTTCGGCATCGCCCGGTTCGAGAGCCCCTGCGACCTCGCCCGGCGGGCGGTGGCCAAGCTCGGCATCCCCTATGCGACGCGCGATCTGCCGGTCGGCAGCCCGGTGCGGATCGAGATCGGCGCGGCGAGTCTTGCCTCCTTCGATGGGACCGGGCTCGACAAGGCGGCGCTCGGGGCACGGACAACTGATCTCGGCAAGGCCCTGTCGAGCGCCGTCGCGGCCGCGGGCTACCCGGCCAGGGCCGAGCCTGCCAAGACGAACCTGCCGGCACTGATCGCCCTCCTCAGCCTCCTCAACGTGTTCGTGGCCCTGGCCTCGGCCCCGCTCGCCGCCTGGATGATCGAGCTGTTTCCGACGCGCATCCGAACCACGGCGCTGTCCGTGCCCTATGCCGTCGGCGGCTGGTTCGGAGGCTTCCTGCCGGCCATCGCCTTCTCGGCCTTCACGGCGACGGGGAACATCTATGCCGGCCTCTGGTACGCGCTGACCGTCCTCGCCGTCGCCTTCCTCGTCGCGGCGCTGTGCCTGCACGAGACGCGGGGCCGTGCCCTCGACGCAATCGCCTGACGGATCGCCCACGCCATGTCCGACACCGCGCCCGACACCGCGCCCGACGCCGCGTCCGGCCCGCCGCGGATCGCCATCGCCCTGGTCCGGCAGCTCGATGCCGCCGCGTCCCTGGTGTTCGAGGCCTGCACCGACCCGCGTCGCCTCGCCCGCTGGCTCACGCCGGGGGCCGGCGAGGTCCGCGACGCGAGCTGCGACCTGCGGGTCGGCGGCCGCTTCAGCCTCGAAGGCTGTAATCCGGACGGGCGCGCCTACGCGGTGTCCGGCGAGTACCTGGAGATCATGCCGCCGCGGCGCCTCGCGATGACGTGGCACTACGCCGGCGACGGACCGCTCGCCGGTCCGCCGTCGCGCGTCGAGATCGACCTGCGCCCCCTCGGGGTCGACGTGACCGAGCTGACGCTCTCTCATACGCGGCTCGACCGCCAGGACACCGCCGACCGGTACAGGGCGGCCTGGGCGATCTGCCTGGAGCGCCTGCGCTGGAGCACCGCGCCGAAATCCGACGCGGCCGTGTTCGCGCCGCCTCTGGGCGCGATCAGCAACCTCTACGGTCCCCGTCACCGCGTCTTCCAAGAGGCGTTCGAGACGGGCGACCTCGCGAACCGGCTGCGCAGCCTGTCGGTGACGAGCGAACTCACCGCGACCCAGCAGGCCTTCGTCGCGCGACAGGATCTGGTCTTCATCACCTCCGTCGACCATCGGGGATTTCCGACCTGCTCGTACAAGGGCGGTGCGCGGGGCTTCGTGCGCGTGGCGGGCCCGCGCGTCATCGAGGTGCCGAGCTACGACGGCAACGGCATGTACCTCACGGCCGGGAATCTCGCGGCCAACCCGAAGCTCGGCCTGCTGTTCATCGACTTCGAGACGCCGCACCGCCTGCGCCTCCACGGCACGGCGCGGATCGCCCGCGACGCGAGGGACTTGGAGCGTCATCCTGGCGCCGAGCTGGTGCTCAAGATCGACATCGCCGAAGTGTTCGTGAACTGCCCGCGCTACATCCACCGGTACCGTCGGGAGGCCGCGTCAGGCTTCGTGCCGGGGCAGGCGCGAGCGGGCGAGGTTCCGGCCTGGAAGAGGATCGATCTGTTCGCGGATGTCCTGCCCGACCGCGATCGGCGAGCGATCGACCCGCGCGATACCGGGACTATGACCCTGGCCGATTACCGGCTGCTGCTGGAGCGCGGGGAAACCTGACCCTGTACGGCCGCGGCCCGCTGTCAGGCCCTACACGTCTCGGCGCTCTGCGACGGGTCGCCAGCCCATCCTCTCGATCGGCCCCGTCCGGAGCCGGCCGGTCAGCCCTGACCCATCGTTCACCCCATCGACTCGCAGGATGCGCGATCCGCTGGATCGGCCTCCGCTATGGCGTGAGGCGCACACGGCCTTACCAGGTCCTCGGCTCGTGGCCTCTTCACCGGCGGCACTCCGAAAGAGTCACCGGCCGGTCAAACCCCGACCCGGAACCCAACTGCACGGCAGTGGCAAGGGGCGAAAGATCCGAGCCTCACCACGCCTCCTCGAGGACAAAGCGTCCGTGATCCTGCTCGCGCCGGGATGACTCCTGGTCGTTCCGACCATCATCGATGCTGACGACCACGGTCCCCCGGCGATCTCTGCCAAGCCAGAGCTTCCCCGAGGGGCCTCGGAAGCCCGCATAACCGTTCGCACACGATACGGTCCCTGCCCTCTCCGTACACAGCTGAGCCACGGCGGTCGGTCCCGCCGAGAACAGCGCGGGGGCGAAGGCGACGGCGGACCCCGCTGAGAGCAACACGGAGGCGAGGCCAATGGCGGATGTGACGCGCATAGCCGCAGGTTATGCATCCTGTGGTTGAGTCTCAAGTCAACTACGCAACCTGACCCCGGAGCTTCACAGGGCATCGGACGGCTTGGTAAATATCGGTCGGATGTCGAGTGGACCGAGGGACCGGCACAAGGCGGCCTCGATTCTGGAGCCGCTCCGGATTTCTCGAGACAGTTTGGTTCAGGTCGCGAGCCGCGACACGGCTCCGTGCGGCCTGGACGTCGGCCCGACCGAGCTGGGCAGATGGCGACCGCGGCCATCTCCGAGATCCCGGAAGATCGGGGTGCCTGCGGAACGGAGACATCCGCTCCGACGCCCCTCCACTCGGAAACGGAACGGCAGAGATTCACCCGTCGGAGACGCTCGCGCAGGCGGTCTGCGGCGACCGATGCTGGCGGAAGCCGGGTGATCTGCTCGGAAGGCCGGTTGCCGGAAGAGAGGACGGACGCCTCGCGCCCCGACCCGGCCATTCCGGCCTGTTCAGCGGCACCCCCGAACCGGACATTCGGATGCAAGCGGCCGTGTCGCCGTCTCATATGCCCGGTGAGGTGCACGACGAGAAATGCGGGTTTAATCGCGGTGGAGATGGGTCTTCGCCGGGGACCCTTGATCAAGCAAGCAATTCGCCTCGAATGCCAAATATTACAATTTTTGACTCGCCGCTGAATGTGTATCTGTCATAGCAGGCCACTGTGGAAGATCCGACTTCTATCCTTCTGCACTATGATCCGTGATTGCATCGATCAAGACAGAACGCTGTCGATGAACCACCCGGAGAAAGACGGCATCGTCCTCCAAGGCTCGCGCCAACACGATCGCGCCCTGTATCCCCGAAACCACCTCCTCAGCGACTTGCGAGGCTCGCGGTTCGTGAACGCCGCCGGCTCCCAGGCACTGGGCCAGAGCGGCGATCCAGCGCGCGAAGTAGCGCCTTATCCGCTCCGCGAAAACGGCTCCGGAGGCATTCAGGCCGATGCAGCCGACGAGACAGACTCTCCTGCCGGATCGGAAGTATTCCGTCACATCCTCGATCATGGACGTGACGGCCGCTGCCGGATCGCGCGCATGTTCCAACGTCGAGAAGATGACCTTCTCGAACCAAGCGTCAATGTCGGCGAGAACCGCCTCCATCATCTCTTCCTTCCCGCCGGGAAAGAAGTTGTAGAGGCTGCCCTTCCCGAGGCCGGTCGCCTTCGACAGCACCGACAGGCTCGCGCCCTCGAACCCGTGCTCGCGGAACGCTTCCGCGAGTGCCGGCACGGCGCCGGCGCGTTCGGTGAGGACGCGCTTCGCGCTCAAAGGCCCAGGTCGCTGAGCGAGGGGTGATCGTCGGGTCTGCGCCCGAGCGGCCAACGGAACTTCCGTTCCGCCTCGGTGATCTGCATCTCGTTGATGCTGGCATGACGGTGCGCCATCAATCCGTCTTCGGCGAACTCCCAGTTCTCATTGCCGTAGGCGCGGAACCAGTGCCCGCCGTCGTCGCGATACTCGTAGGCATAGCGCACCGCGATACGGTTGCCCGTGAAGGCCCACAACTGCTTGATCAGCCTGTATTCGTGCTCCTTGTTCCACTTCCGAGTGAGGAAGGCTTGGGCCTCCTCGCGATTGGTCGCGAACTCGACGCGGTTCCGCCAGCGCGTGTCGAGCGTATAGGCCTGCGCGACCTTGGCCGCATCGCGCGTGTTCCAGCCATCTTCGGCAAGACGCACCTTCTGGATCGCGGATTCCTCGGTGAACGGGGGAAGCGGGGGACGAGACATCGGGATCACCTCTCAGGACCATGTTGTACCGTTCGGTACAACATGGGCGCCGAGAGATCAAGCGCCCCGAAAGCCCTCCGGCTCTCGGTCGAGAGATCGGCACGCGGCGATGGGCATCTTTCCGGAGTGCCGTTCCCGAAACAGACCCGCGGAAATCCACTCGACCCCTTCGGTCACCTGCGGCTGCGCGTCTCTCGCGTCAGCGGAGGGTGTCCAGCCGCGCCTCTGGCACGGATGAGCACCCTCAGGGCACCGGGACGCCGCGCCGGACGGGACCGATCTCCGGCTGGCCGGCCGCCACGGAACCGAAGGCCCGCGCGATCAGGACGTAGAAGAGCGGCGTGACGAAGACGGCGAGCACCGTCGCGGTGACCATGCCGCCGAGAACGCCCGTGCCGATGGCCCGCTGGCTGTTCATGCTGGCCCCCGTCGCGACGGCGAGCGGCACGACGCCGAGGATGAAGGCGAACGAGGTCATGACGATGGGCCGGAAGCGCAGCTCGCACGCCTCCAGCGCCGCTTCCCGGACGGGCACGCCCCTGGCCACGAAGTCCTTGGCCACCTCTATAATCAGGATGGCATTCTTCGCGGTCAGGCCGATCACCGTGATCAGGCCGACCTTGAAGTAGACGTCGTTCGGCATGTCCCGCATCAGCATCGCGAAGACCGCGCCGACCACGCCGGTCGGCACCACGAGCAGCACGGCGAGGGGGATCGACCAGCTCTCGTAGAGCGCGGCGAGGCAGAGGAAGACGCAGAACAGCGCCAGCGCCAGCAGATAGACCGCCTGGGAGCCCGACAGCTTCTGCTGCAGCGATTGCCCGGTCCAGGCGAAGTCGAAGCCCGGCGGCAGCTGCCCCGCCAGCCGCTCCATCTCGGCCATGGCGTCGCCGCTGGCGTAGCCGGAGGCGGCGCTGCCGGAGATCTTGATGCTCGGGTAGCCGTTGAAGCCCACGACCTGCGACGGGCCCATCGTCCATTGCACCCGGGCGAAGGACTGGAACGGCACCATCTGCCCTTTGGCGTTGCGGACGTTCAGGTCGAGCAGATCCTCCGCCTTCATGCGCCGGACCGCCTCGGCCTGGACGATCACCCGCTGCATCCGCGCCTGGTTCGGGAAGTCGTTGACGTAGGCCGAGCCCAGGCTCGTGGAGAGGGCGTCGTTGATGTCGGCGAAGGTGACACCCAGCGCGCTGGCCTTCTGCCGGTCGAGGACGAGCTCGATCTGCGGCGCGGTCGGCAGGCCCTCGACGTAGACGCCCTGCAGGATCGGGCTCTGGGACGCCGCCTTGACGAGCTGGTCGCGCGCGGCCGCCAGCGCCGCGTGGCCCTGCTGCGCCTTGTCCTGGAGGCGGAAGGCGAAGCCGCTCGAGTTGCCGAGCGAGTCGATGGCCGGCGGCGAGAGCGACATGGCGATGGCGTCGGGCAGGCCGCCGAGGGCGGCGTTGGCGCGGGCCGTGATGGCGTCGGCGCTGTCCTGCGGTCCGCGCTCGCCCCAGGGCTTCAGCCCGACGAAGTTGATGGCCGCGTTCTGCCCCTGGCCCGAGAAGCCGAACCCGAGGAGCAGCGTCTGGCTGTCGATGCCGGGCTCCTTGGCGAAGTGCTCCTCGATGCGCTTGGCCACGTCGAGCGTGCGGCCGGTGGCGGATTCCGGCGGGGTCTGCGCGTCGACGATGACGTAGCCCTGGTCCTCGATGGGCAGGAAGCTCGACGGCATGCGCCAGTAGCCCCAGCCGAGCGCGGCCACGAGGAGGCCGTACACCAGGAGCGCCCGAACGGGCCGGCGCAGCAGGCCCGCCACGCCGGACCGGTAGGCCGCCGTGCCGGCGTGGAAGCGGCGGTTGAACCAGCCGAAGAAGCCGCCCTTGGCGTGATGGTGGCCCTTCTCGACCGGCTTCAGCAGCGTGGCGCAGAGTGCGGGCGTCAGCGAGAGCGCCAGGAAGGCCGAGAAGGCGATGGAGGTCGCCATGCTCACGGCGAACTGCCGGTAGATGACCCCGACCGAGCCGGGGAAGAAGGCGAGCGGCACGAACACCGCGACCAGCACCGAGGTGATGCCGACGATGGCGCCGGTGATCTGGCCCATCGCCTTGGCGGTGGCCTCCCTCGGCGGCAGCCCCTCCTCGCCCATGATGCGCTCGACGTTCTCGACCACCACGATGGCGTCGTCGACGAGGATGCCGATGGCCAGCACCATGCCGAACATGGTCAGCACGTTGATCGAGAAGCCGGCGAGCAGCAGCGCGCCGCAGGTGCCGAGCAGCGCCACCGGCACCACGATGGTCGGGATGAGGGTGTAGCGGACGTTCTGCAGGAACAGGAACATCACCGCGAAGACGAGGGCCATCGCCTCGGCGAGCGTCATCAGCACCTTCCGGATCGACACCTCGACGAAGGGCGTGGTGTCGTAGGGCACCGTCACCCGGATGTTGGCGGGCAGCGTGCGCTGGAGCTGGGCGAGCTTCGCCTTGACGCCGCCGGCGGCCGCGAGCGCGTTCGCGCCCGGGGCGAGCTGGATGCCGATGCCGGCGGCCGGGCGCCCGTCGAGGCGGGTCTGCATCGTGTAGGACTGGCCGCCGAGCTCGACCTCGGCCACGTCGCGCAGGCGCACGAGCGACCCGTCGGGGTTGGCGCGCAGCACGATCTCCGCGAACTCGGCGGGCGTGGTCAGCTGCCCCTTCACCAGCACGTTCGCCGCGATGCGCTGGCCCTCGGCCGCGGGCTGCGCGCCGACGGCCCCTGAAGCGACCTGCGCGTTCTGCGCACCCACCGCGGCCGTGACGTCGCCCGGCGTCATCCCGAACCCGACGAGCTTGACCGGGTCGATCCAGATGCGCAGCGCCTTCTCGGACGAGAACAGGGTGGCCCGGCCGACGCCCGGCACCCGCCGCAGCTCGCCGAGGAGGCGGCGGGCGGCGATGTCGCCGAGGTCGGTCTCGCTCAAGGAGCCGTCCTTCGAGGAGACGGTGACGAACTGCAGGAAGCTGGTGCTGGCCTCCTCGACGATGACGCCCTGCTGCGTCACCGCCCGGGGCAGGCGCGCCTCGATCCGCTTGATCCGGTTCTGCACCGCCACCGTCGCCTTCGACGGGTCCGAGCCCGGCGCGAAGGACGCCATGATCTGCGCCATGCCGGACGTGTCGCTGGTGCTCTCGAAGTACATCAGCCCGGGGATGCCGTTCAGCTCCTCCTCGATGATGCGCGTGACCCCGTCGTAGAGCCGCTCGGGCGGAGAACCGGGATAGGTCGCGCTCACCTGGATCGTGACGGGCGCCACGTCCGGGTATTGCGAGACCGGCAGGAACGCGAGGGAGATCGCCCCCACGAGCACGATGAAGATGGAGATCGCCCAGGCGAAGATCGGGCGCGCGATGAAGAAGCGGGTCATGGTGCGGTCCCGGCGCGGTCAGGGCTTCGCGGAGGCGGAGGACGTCCGGGGGCCCTGCCAGGGCGTCGGGTTCACCGCCATGCCGGGCTGTATCCGCTGGAAACCCTCGACCACGACGGTCTCGCCGGCCTTGAGCCCGTCCTCGACGATCCAGCCCGCATCCGTCAGCGCCCCCGCCCGCACGGGGCGCAGCGCGACGATCCTGTCCTCCCCGACCACGAAGACCTGCGCGACGCCGGCGCTCGACCGCTGGATGGCCTGGGCCGGGACGACGACCGCGCCCGGCACCAGCCCCTGCGCAAGGCGGATACGGACATAGGTGCCCGGCAGCAGGACGACCTTCGGGTTCGGGAACGTGGCCCTGAGCGACACCTGCCCGGTGCCGGGGTCGACGCTCACATCCGTGAACAGCAGCCGCCCGGCATCGGCGTGGAGCGCGCCGTCGGGCAGGACGAGGCGGACCGCCGTCTCCTCCTTGCCCGTGGCCCGCTCGGCCAGCCGGCCCGGATCGGCGGCGGGGGCGTTGAAATCCGCGAAGATCGGATCGACCTGCTGGATCAGCGCGAGCTTGGTCGCCTCGCCCTGGCCCACGAGGGCGCCCTCCGTGACGAGGGCCCGGCCGATGCGGCCGGCGATGGGCGCGCGCACGGTCGCGTAGTCGAGGTCGATTCGGGCGCGGGCGAGCTGCGCCTTCGCGCTCGCGACGTCGGCTTCGGCTTGGCGCAGGGCGGCGATCGTGAGGTCGTGCTGGGCGGTGCTGGCCGCCTGACGCTCCAGAAGGGTCTCGGTGCGCTCGGATTGCTTCAGCGCCTGCACCCGCGTGGCCTCGGCCCGGTCGAGGGCCGCGGACTTGGCATCGACCTCGGCCCGGTAGACGGCGGGGTCGATGCGGAAGAGGACATCGCCCTTCCGGACGAGGCTGCCTTCCTCGAAAGCGCGCTCATGGATGATGCCGGCGACCTGGGCCCGGACCTCGGCGACCCGCGTGGAGGTGAGGCGACCCGGCAGGTCGAGGGTGCGGGGCACCGCCCCGGGCTCGGCCCGAGCGGTCGAGACGTCGGGCGGCGAACCCGCCGATCCGGGACCGCCCGGTGCCTGACCGTCCGCCCCGGGTTTGCAGCCCTGCAGGGCGAGCGCCGCGACGAGGCCGAGGGCGGCGAGGGTCGGCGACCGCCGGGCCGGTGCGTGTGAGGGCATGGAAATCCGTCCTACAATCGTGGCCGTCAGGCCGCCTGGCGCACGAGGCGCGCGTAGGCGCCTCCGCGGGCGAGCAGGGCTTCGTGCGTGCCGCATTCGACCACGCGCCCCCGATCGAGCACGACGATCTGGTCGGCCCGGCGGACGGTCGAGAGGCGGTGGGCGACGGTGATGGTCGTGCGGGGCTTGCCTGGACGGGCAAGGGCCTCGACCATCGCTCGCTCCGTCGCCGTGTCGAGGGCGCTCGTCGCCTCGTCGAGCAGCAGCACGCGCGGGTCGCGCAGGATGGTCCGTGCCAGCGAGAGGCGCTGCCGCTCGCCGCCCGAGAAGCGGTGCCCGCGCTCGCCCACCAGCGTGTCGTACCCGTCCGGCAGGGCTGCGACCATGTCGTGCAACTGGGCCGTCCGGGCCGCCGCGACCATCTCCGCGACCGTCGCATCCGGCCGGGCGAAGAGCAGGTTCTCGGCCACGCTGGCATGGAGGAGGAACGGGTCCTGCGTCACGACCCCGAGCACCTCGGAGAGGGAGGCGAGACTCAGGTCGCGCACGTCGACGCCGTCGTAGAGCACGGCGCCGCCATCGACGTCGTAGAGCCGGGCCAGGAGATGGCCGAGGGTGGACTTGCCCGAGCCGGTCGCGCCGACGATGGCGGTGTGCGACCCGGCCGGGATATTGAGCGTGACGCCGGCGATCGTCGCGGGGCCGGCTCGGTCGTAGGAGAACGTCACGCCGTCGAGGCGCACGTGGCCGGCGACCTCGGCGGGGTCGAGGGTGACGGGGTCGGGCCGCTCGGTGATGCCGACCGGCTTGTCGAGGTACTCGAAGATGCGCGCGAACAGGGCCCGCGTCTTCCGGGCCTCGACGCCCGTGCGCAGGACCTCCTCGAGCGGGAACAGCATCTGCTCCTGCAGCGCGATCATCGCGACGAGGGTGCCGATGGTCATGGTCGTCCCGGCGCCCGCCATCCAGCCGCCGAGGAACAGGGTCAGGGCCGGCAGGGCTTGCAGCACGAGGTCGATGACCGACCACTGCCACTGCCCGGCCGTGTGGGACCGGACCTCCAGGTTGGCCACCGCGCGCGAGGCCCGCGCGAAACGCTCCGCGAGATGCGGGACGCGGCCCATCGTGCGGGCGAGGACGATGCCGGAGACCGAGAGAGATTCCTGCACCGCGGACGTCATCTCGGCGATGCGTTCCTGCTGCGCGTAGGTTGTCTCCTCGCGCAACCGGCCGACGCGGACACTGATCCAGGTCGCCGGCGGCAGGACCAGGAACGAGAACAGGGCGAGCCGCCAGTCCAGCAGCAGCATGGCCGCGGCGGTCATCACCACCGCGCTGGCGTTGCGCGTGGCCTCACCCGCCGTGTGGGTGACCAGCGCCTGGAGGGCGCCGATGTCGCTCGCGATGCGGGACTGGATGTCGCCGGAGCGGGTCGCCGTGAAGAACCCGAGCGGAAGCGACTGCAGATGCGCGTACACGCGGACCCGGAGGTCGTCCATGAGGGCCTGCCCGACCTTCGCGGTGACGAGGGCCTGCAGCACGCCGATGCCCGCCCCGAGCGCGGCGAGGCCGACCATGCCGGCGGCGAGCCGGCCGAGCAGTCCGAGGTCGGCGCGCGGCAGCGCGACGTCGACGATCTCGCGGAGCAGGAACGGGGCGGCGAGCCCCGCGGCGGAGGCGAGAGCGATCAGCCCGATGACGAGCGCGATCGGGCTCGCGTAGGGGCGGAACAGGGTGAGGATCCGGGCGACGGAGACGTGCCGCGCGGCCAGGTCGCCGTATTCCGCGGCATCGCCCGGCCCGTCCGCGCCGCGGGCGGGGGCGAACCCATCCATCGAAGTCGATCCCATGGCTCAGTCCCGGTCGCCGCCCGGGTGGGCGGACGGTTCAGCCAATGTCATCGCGACGAGGCGGTCGCGGAGCGCGTCGAGGGCGGGGACCGGGTCGCTCGGCTTCTCGCGCACGAGGTAGGCGAGCCACGCGCCGTCGGCGGCGAGCCGGACGAACTCGAGGTCGGCGCCCCAGTCGGTGTCCCGGTGGCGGTGCAGGCGCTCCGCGAACCAGGCCGACACCATGCGGCGCAGGGGCGGCTCGGCGAGGATCGAGATGTGGAGCGCGGCCCACTGGCTGCCCTCGGTCATCATCGGGTCGTGCAGCGTGATGTCGACGTAGGCCCGGGTGTACCGGCCGTACGGCCGGGGATCCTTCGCCATCGCCGCGTCGATCTCCGCATCGAGCTGCGCGATCAGGTCGGCGACGACGCCCTCGACCAGGGCCTGCTTGCTCGGGAAGTGGTGGAACAGGGCCCCTTTGGTCACCCCGGCGGCGTGGCAGACCGCCTGCACGGTGACGGCAGACAGGCCCTGCTCCAGGGCGAGCTTGGCGGCGCAATCGAGCAGCGCGCGCCGGACGAGCTCGGGCCGCTTCTTGCGATGATAGGCGGTCGCCATGGCCCCTTTCCGCGAGTGACGGGAATCGTCCTCGCCGCGAAGATACCTACCGCGCGGTATCTTTCAAGTGGCGAGACCGGATGACGTGCCCGAGACACCGCCGAGCAGGTGCGCAGTGCCCCGGCCGCTACAGCCGACCGGAGGGCGTCCGCCTGTTCCGGTGCCGCGCACGAGAGCCGGCCGGCGCAGATCCGAGCCGGCAGCCACCGCTAAGGCGACCTGGGTCGGACGGCCGGATAAGGCCGAACGCACCGGACAATCGCCCCGTGCAGGGACTACGGCGCGCGGAAGCTCGCCCGCGCGACGAGTCCCGATCCGCCTGCCCGGGAACCGAGCGTGACCGCCCCGCCGATCCGGTCCGCGAGGGCTCGAACGATCGCGAGCCCGAGGCCGCTGCCGTCAGGACCGTCCCGCGTCGCGACACGGTAGAATCGCTCGAAGACCTTCTCGCGCACCTCCGGCGGTATGCCCGGACCCTCGTCCTCGACGTCCAGGCAGGCGCCGGTCTCCGTGCGCCGGACACGGACGACGGTGGTGCCTTCGGGACGGTTGTAGCGGATCGCGTTGTCCACGAGATTGGTGAGGATCTCGCCGACGATGAACGCATCGCCCACGACCGGCACCGCGCCGTCGGGGCGATCGAGCACGATCTCGCTCCCGCGCGCGAGGGCGTGGGGCACCTGCTCCGTGACCACGCGGGCCGCGACGTCGTTCAGGTCGGTGATCGCCGCGGCGGCGTCCGTGCCGGCCGCGGCCGCATCGGCGCGGGCGAGCGCGATCAGTTGCGCGAGGAGGCGTTCCAGGCGCCGCGCGGCTCCGTCGATCTCGTCGATCGCCGCGGCGTGGGCCGATTCCCCGGGCGTGAGCCTGCGGAGCAGTTCGACGTGCATCCTGAGCACGGCGAGCGGCGTCCGCAGCTGGTGCGAGGCGTCCGACGTGAAGGTGCGCTCCCCCGCGATCGACTGCTCCAGGCGCTCGAGCAGGGTGTTGAGGGCGAGCACCGGGGCCAGCGCCTCGCGGGGCACCCCGGCCATATCGAGCGGCTGCAGGTTGATCGCGCCCGGGACCGCCCGCCGGTCGATCGCGTCGCTCAGCCGGGTCAGCGGCCTCAGGCTGCTGTCGATGCTGTACCACGACAGGGCCCCGATCAGGCCCATAAGCCCCAGCTCGGCGAGCGCGAGCCCGGCGAGCAGGCGGCGCTCCAGGCCCTGGCGGGCCTCGCGCGTCTCGGCGACCTGCACGAGGACCGGGTCCGGCTTCCCGTAGACCCGCCGGGCCTGGGCGGCGATCCGCACGGCCGCCCCGCGGACGATGCCGTCGCGATGGGTCGTCACCCCGAGCGGGAGCGTGTCGACGTTGAGACCCGGGAGGTCGCGATAGCCGGTCACCAGCGCCCCGCCGTAGGTGACGCTGTAGTAGATCCGGTCCTGCGCCTGGCTCTCCAGCATCCCGAGGGCGACGCGGGGCAGGTCGACCGACACCTCGCCGTCCTCCACGGTCAGCCGCTCGGCGATCGCCAGGACGGACCCGTCGAGCAGGCGGTCGTGCGTCGTCTCGACGACGTTCCGGATCACGAGCGCGCCGGCGAAGCCGAGCAGCAGCGCGAGCGCCAGGGCCGGGAGCAGCATGCGGACCAGCAGGCGCCGCCGGATCGAGGGCGCGCGCGGCCGGGTCACACCGGCATCAGCAGGTAGCCGAGGCCGCGGATCGTGCGGATCTCGGGACCGTCCGGCTGCAGCTTCTTCCGCAGGCGGGCGACGTAGAGTTCGAGGGCGTTCGGCGCGACCGCCTCGTCGAAGCCAAAGATCTCCGCGCTGAGCCGTTCCTTCGGGACCGGCTTCCCGGCGCGCGTCATCAGGATGGTCAGGACGGCGAGCTCCCGGCGGCGCAGCGCGACGGGCGCCCCGCCGAGGGTCACGGTGCCGGCGGCCCGGTCGAGCTCCAGCGTTCCGCAGCGCAGGACCGGGTTCGGCACCGCCTGCCCGCGGCGGACGAGCGCCCGCACCCGCGCCTCGAACTCGGCGAGGTCGAACGGCTTGAGCAGGTAATCGTCCGCCCCGAGATCGAGCCCGCGGACGCGGTCGCTGATGGCGTCGCGCGCGGTCAGGATCATGACCGGAACGGTCGAGCCGGCCGCCCGGACGGCCTTGAGGACCTCGAAGCCCGGCAGGCCCGGCAGGCCGAGGTCCAGGACGATGAGGCTGTAGGGTTCGCTCAGCGCGAGCTGCACCGCGTCCGCTCCGTCCGCCTCGTGGTCGACGGCGTATCCGCCGTGCCGGAGGGCGGCGACGAGGCCGCGCGCCAGGGCGGCATCGTCCTCGACGACCAGAACGCGCATGCTCCTCCCGTCATCGATCGTGTTGGCCGAAGCGGCGCTCCGAGATTAGCATTCCCGCCCGGTCTCTGCACGGCGAAGCTGCGGGGACTCCCGCGGCTCTCGAAGGGCAGAATCTGGTGCGCGCTCCCGCTGTCGTCGGCCTCGTCCTGCTGCTGATGGCCGGTCCGGGCCCGGCCTCGGCACAGGTCGAACCGCCACCGGCGGCCGAGGGGACCGGGCCCGCCGCGGCCCGCGGCGAGACCGTCGTGGTCGTGCGGGCGACGACCGACGAGGCCGAGGTCGCCGACCTCCTCGCGGGCTTCCGCGAGGCCCATCCCGGCGTGGCGGTCTCCTACACCAAGATGAACTCCGCGACCCTGTACGACGGCTTCGTGGAGGAGGCCGCGGCCGGCGCGGTCAAGGCGGACATCGTGTGGAGTTCCGCCATGGATCGCCAGATCAAGCTGGTGAACGACGGCTACGCCGCCCACTACGCGTCCCCCGAGGCGGCCTTCCTGCCGGCCTGGGCCGTGTGGCGCAACGAGGCCTTCGGCGTCACGGCCGAGCCGATCGCCATCGCCTACAACAGGACGCTCCTCCCGCCGGAGCAGGTTCCCCAGACCCGCGCCGACCTGATCCGAGCCCTGACCGACCACCCCGAGACGTGGCAGGGAAAGGTCGCCGCCTACGATCCGGAGCGGAGCGGCGTCGGCTCGCTCATCCTCGCGCAGGACGCGGACGTGACGCCCCGGACGTGGGACCTCGTCTCCGCCCTCGGGCAGGCCGGCGTGAAGCTCTACACCCGGACGGAGACCATGCTCGACCGCATCGCCGCGGGCGAGGCCGTCCTCGCCTACGGCGTGTTCGGCGCCTACGCCCTCGAGCGGGCCCGGCACGACCCGGCGATCGGCCTCGTGCTGCCCACGGACTACACGCTCCTCGTCTCGCGGATCGCCTTCATCGCGAAGGACGCGCCGCATCCCGCCGCCGCCCGCATGTTCCTAGACTACATGCTCTCCCGCGAGGGGCAGGCGCGACTCGCCGCCCGGTCGCTGACGCCGGCCCGGACGGATGCCCGCCGGGCCGACGACCCGGTCGCGTCCGCGCCGGCCCTGCGGCCGGTCCCGGTCGGGCCGGAGCTGCTGGCCAACCTCGACCAGATCCGGCACGCCCGCATGTTGCGGCGCTGGCGGCGCGCCATGGAAGGCCGCTGAGACCGGGTCCCGCGACAGCTTCGTGACAGGTTGACCGGCGTATAGCGGCCTCAAGCGCTGCGAAGTCGGCGCGAATACATGGGAGGATTGGTTTGCGGCTGCAGCCCGATCGCCACGAGCGATCGTCAGCCGTTCAGAACCGACGCTTCCCTCGTGCGGTTGCGACCGCTCCGGCGCCTGAGGGAGACAGCAATGATACAGGCCCATCCGTCGAGTTCCAAAGTCGCCACGGTCCTGCGCGTGACCAGCGGCAACTTCCTGGAAATGTTCGACTTCTTCCTGTTCGGCTTCTACGCCACCTACATCTCCAAGACCTTCTTCCCGGTCGGCAACGAGTTCGCCTCGCTGATGCTGACCTTCGTGACGTTCGGCGCCGGCTTCCTGATGCGGCCCCTCGGCGCGATCTTCCTCGGCGCCTACGTGGACAGCATCGGCCGCCGGAAGGGGCTGATCGTCACGCTCGGCATCATGGCGGCCGGCACGATCCTGATCGCCTTCGTCCCCGGCTACGGCACGATCGGCCTGTTCGCGCCCTTCCTGGTCCTCGTCGGGCGCCTGCTGCAGGGCTTCTCGGCCGGCGTCGAGCTCGGCGGCGTCTCCGTCTACCTGTCGGAGATGGCCACCCCCGGCAACAAGGGCTTCTACGTGTCCTGGCAGTCCGGCAGCCAGCAGGTCGCGGTCATGTTCGCCGCCGTGATCGGCTACATCCTCAACCACGCCCTCTCGCTCGCCGACATGAACGACTGGGGCTGGCGGATCCCGTTCTTCATCGGCTGCGCGATCGTGCCGTTCCTGTTCTACATCCGGCGGTCGCTGGAGGAGACGGAGGAGTTCCTGAAGCGCAAGCACCGCCCCTCCATGAAGGAGGTGTTCGGCTCGCTCGCCAGCAACTGGCAGATCGTGCTGCTCGGCATGCTGCTCGTCGGCATGACCACGATCTCGTTCTACACGATCACCGTCTACACCCCGACCTTCGGCAAGGCCGTGCTCAAGCTGTCCGACACCGACAGCCTTCTGGTGACCTTCTGCACCGCCCTGTCGAACCTGTTCTGGCTGCCGGTCATGGGGGCCCTGTCCGACCGGATCGGGCGCAAGCCGCTCCTGCTGGTGTTCTCGGCGCTGACCCTGCTCACCGCCTACCCGGTGCTGGGCTGGCTCGTGGCCAACCCGAGCTTCGGGAACATGCTGATCGCCCTGCTGTGGCTGTCCTTCCTGTACGGCAGCTACAACGGCGCGATGGTGGTGGCGCTGACCGAGGTGATCCCGGCGAGCGTGCGCACGGCCGGCTTCTCCCTCGCCTACTCGCTGGCGACGGCGCTCCTCGGCGGCTTCACGCCCCTCGTCTCCACGTGGCTGATCGAGGCCACGGGCAACCGCGCGGCCCCCGGGCTGTGGATGGCCTTCGGCGGGGCGTGCGGCCTCGTCGCCACGCTCCTGATCTACCGCCGCGCGACCCAGCCGGTCGCTCTGGGAGCCCCCGCGTGACCGGCTCGCCGGGAGCACCACGCCTCGGAAACGCCGCGCGCGTCGCGTCGTAGGGGGCACTAAAGAGGGGCGGCGATCCGATCGCCGCCCCGAAGCGGCCGGGATCGGATCGCCGTCCGCCCCGCGCCCCTCCCCTGACTGACCGCCGCCCCGGTCGCCGCGTCGACCGCCCGACGCGGGTCCCGTCGCGCGACCTCAGAGATCCAACGTCTTGCGGGCGAAGCTCTCGATGTAGTCGACGAGCCTGTCCGACGCGGCGCCGGCAGCCTCGACGTCGCGTCGCGCGACCGCCTCGCAGACATCCGCGTGCAGGTTGGCGGTCAGCGGCAGATCGGCCGCCTGCTTGTAGTGCTGGTACCAGAACCGCCGCGACAGGCCCGCCATGCTCTCCAGGGAGCGCACGGCGAACTCGTTGCGCGAGGCCGTCGCGATCAATTCGTTGAATTGCCGGTCGAGGCGCATGAACGCCAGATCGTCCGACGCCGCGGCCGCGTCGCGCATGTCCTGCGCGAGCCCCGCGAAGACCTCGCGCTCCTCGCGGGTGGATCGCTCCGCCGCGAGGCGGGCGATCAGGCGCTCCAGGACGCGCCGCGTCTCCAGGAGCCGCAGCTGCGAGCGCACGTTGATGTCCGACACCAGGATGCCGCGCCGCGGCATGACCACGACGAGCCCGTCGCGCGCGAGGCGCTGGAGGGCTTCCCGGATCGGGGTCCGTCCGATCCCGAGCCGTTGGACCAGGTTCTGCTCGCCGAGCACGAGGCCGGGCGGGAGCACCAGGGTCGTGATCATCTCTTCCAGCTGCTGGTAGGCCCGGTCGGTCAGCGTCAGGTCGGGCAGATCGTCGTCGCCGCCCGCGGCGTGGGAGGCCCCCTGCGAGGCCTCCTGGGACACGTCCTGCGACGCCTCCTTCACGGCCTTCCGCGCCCGCTTGCGGCCCGGCTCGGCGGCGCGGACGGACGTCGTCTTCCCGGTCACGAAGTTCATGGACGACACCCCCGCCACGGCCGGCTCCGGACACCACGCCGCCATCAGCGTGCATGGGGCGGGGGCACCCGACGTGCAAGGGCATACGTCTGATATATCTTGCGCATCTTAGTAATATCCTGCATGACGACTTGCCGCATATAACCAAGAGGGAGGTTGAGCCATGGCAGGGCCTGTTGCGATTTCCGCCGGCGACGTGCTGCCGGATCGGGCGAGCGCGGACGCCACCGCCCGTGCCGCGGTCGGATCGGGCGCGCTGATCGCGGCGCGCCTCGAGCGGCTGCCGATGACCGCCTTCCAGCGCAACATCTTCCTCATCATCGCCACGGCGTGGTTCTTCGATTCGATCGATCTCGGCTCGCTCACCTTCCTCCTCGGGTCGATCAAGACCGAGTTCGGCCTGACGACCGCCCAGGCGGGACTGCTCTCGAGCATGAGCTTCATCGGCATGTTCGCGGGCGCGGCGCTGTCGGGCATGCTCGCCGACCGTTTCGGGCGGAAGGTGGTCTTCCAGATCAGCATGGTGTTCTGGGGGCTCGGCAGCCTCTGGTGCGCCTACGCCCCGGACGCGACGATGCTGGGCCATGCCCGCCTGCTGCTCGGCTTCGGCATGGGCATGGAGTTCCCGGTGGCGCTCGCCATCGTCTCGGAGTTCCTGCCGACCGCCAAGCGCGGCCGCTACCTCGCCATCATGGAAGGGTTCTGGCCGCTCGGCTTCATCGCGGCCGGCTGCCTCAGCTACGTGCTGCTCAGCTCCTTCGACTGGCGCGCGGTCTTCCTCGCGCAGGCCGTGCCGGCGCTGTTCCTGTTCGTGATCCGCTTCTTCGTGCCGGAATCGCCCCGCTGGCTCGCCGACCGGGGCCGGCACGCGGAGGCGCACCGGGTGATGGCGCAGATCGAGCGGCAGGTCGCCCTGCGCCTCGACGGGCGCCCGCTTCCCGAGCCGACCGTCCTGCCCGAGCCGGCGCGGGCCGAGCGGCGCTTCTCGTTCCTCGAACTCTGGAGCCCCGGCTACGCCAGCCGCACGGTGATGATCTGGCTGACGTGGTTCTTCGCCCTGCTGGGCTTCTACGGCCTCACCACCTGGCTCGGCGCGCTGCTGCAGGAGGCGGGCTACAGCGTCGCCAAGTCGGTCACCTACACGATCCTGATCTCGCTCGCGGGCGTGCCGGGCTTCATCGCCTCGGCGATCCTCGTCGAGCGCTGGGGCCGCAAGCCCACCGCGGTCCTGATGCTCCTGGGCAGCGCCGTCGCCGCCTACCTGTACGGTCACTCGCCGTCGTTCGGCTGGCTCATCGCCTTCGGGCTGATGATGCAGTTCTTCCTGTTCGGCATGTGGTCGGTGCTCTACGCCTACACGCCCGAACTCTACCCGACGCGGGCCCGCGCCACCGGGGCCGGCTGCGCCTCGGCCATCGGCCGCGTCGGCTCGCTCATCGGGCCCTTCGCCATCGGCCTGATCCTGCCGGTGCTCGGTCACGGCGGCGTCTTCGCCCTGGGCGCCGGCTCGTTCGTCATCGCCGCCGCGAGCGTCGGGTTCCTCGGCATCGAGACCAAGGGCAAGTCCCTGGAAGCCATCTCGCACTGACCGGACCGGCCCCGACCGGGCGGCGGCGCCGTCGCCCGGTCAGGTTGACAACTGATATATCAACGGTATCTCTAGACGGACAGATCCCGGTTGGGACGCGTCGTCACCCCCTTCCCAGCGAGGAGACGCACCATGGAACTCGCCAACACCCGCATGAGCGAGCGGCAGCGGAACTACCGCGCCAATTACCGCCAGCGCGTGGCCGGCTGGTACAACGGCTTCCTGCACATCGCGATCATCTACACGATCGGCCTCACGGCCCTGTACATCTACGTCTCGAACATCCACGCGCCGAGCTGGATCGAACTCGCGACGGTCCCGGTCGTGTTCCTGTTCTGCAATTTCTTCGAGTGGTGGCTCCACCGCTACGTGATGCACCGGCCGCAGAGCAATCCGATCGGGCGGGCCGTCTACAATCGGCACACCCTGCAGCATCACCAGTTCTTCACCGACCACGAGATGCGCTTCGCCGACCACCGGGACTACCGGGTGACGTTCTTCCCGCCCTATGCGCTGGCGACGTTCACGCTGATGTCGATCCCCGGCGCCGTCGTGCTCGGCAACATCTTCACGCCCAATGTCGGGTGGCTGTTCATCACCACGACGACCAGCATCTACATGATCTACGAGTTCATGCACTTCTGCTGCCATGTCGAGGAGAACTGGTTCGTCCGCAACATGCCGTTCATCAACACGAACCGGCGGCACCACACGGCCCATCACGACCAGTCGATCATGATGGAGCGGAACATGAACCTGACCTTCCCGATCATGGACTGGCTGTTCGGTACCTCGGACCTGAACCGCGGCCTCATCGGAACGCTCTTCAACGGCTACGACACGCGCCACGTGAAGACCGACATGCGCAAGACCGCGCGCACGCCCGGTGCCCCCGAGCCCCGCGCCATGCAGGCGGCCGAGTAAACCGCCGAGTAACCCGCCAAGTAACCGCGAAGTAACCCGGCTCTTATCCCGCCGCGCCGACTGACGAGCAGCCCGGAACTCTGCCATGGACATGATCGAACCGAACGTAGCCGCGCTCGCGTGGTTCGCCCTCTTCGCCGGGATCGCCTGCACCGGCTTCTACGTGCTGGCCGGGATGTTCCCACTGGAGACCCGGCCCGACCTGAGGGCGCGCCCCCTCGGCCTCGCGCTGATCGCCGCCAACGTCCTCCTGCTCGCGGCGCTGACCGGCGGGATGCTCGCCTACGGGGTCGCCGAGCTCCGCTGGTCGAGCCTCGTGATCGTGGGCGGCTTCGCCGTGCTGTTCGCGCCCGGCCTGTTCAACGTCTGGCCCCAGCGCTGGCGCGACGGCGTCGCGGGCCTGGCGATCGTGCTCGCCGCCCTCTGCGGCGCCCTCGGCCTGCTGCAGCAGGTCGGCGCCGTCTTCGTCCTCTGACCCGCACGCGCGATCCGGGAGGGATCCGATGCCGTTTCCGATCAAGTGCGGCCTGTCGGTCGCCGTCGCGCTCGCGGCGCTCGCCGGCTGGTTCTACATGGGCCATCTCGGCCAGACCGGGCCGCGCTGGGCCGTGGCCTTCCTCGGCCCGTTCATGGTGGTCAGCCTCTGGATCTTCCCCGAGGTGATGCGCAACCGCTCCGACGGCCGCACCCCGCGCCACCGGATCCGGGAGGCGCGGTGATGGACAAGGTCTATGCCGGGGATCGGACGATCGACGGGATCGTCGTCACGGTGAACGGGGCGCCGCTGCCGGATCGGGCCGAGGCCAAGTGCTACTCCCGGAACGGCTTCGAGTGGAGCTACGAAGGTCCCGAGCCCTCGCAGCTCGCCTACGCGATCCTGGTGGATCATCTCGGCGACGCGGCGGAGGCGGAGCGCCTGCAACAGCGCTTCATGCGCGGCGTCGTGGCCAACTTCCAGAACGAGTGGGAGATGACGACGGCCGACGTCGCCCGCGTCCTGGAGCGCCTGGATTCGGGCGGCGCGGCGCGGTCCGGCTGAGACCCGCGTCCGCCCTCCGCCGCGGCGCGCCGGGAAAGCGGCGGCGTTCCGTAGCGGCCCTGCCTGTGCCATGCTCCCGCGTCCGGAATCCCGGAGTCAGAGCGCAACCGGGCTGCCCAGCCCCGGGCTGGGGGCCTGTCGGAGCGAGGCCAGCATGTCCGACGACCGCTACCACCGGAAGGTGCTCGGCGACCGCCCGCTCCGTCCCGAGACGCTGATGCTCGGCTACGGCTACGACCCGGCCCTGTCTGAGGGCGCGGTGAAGCCGCCGGTCTTCCTGACATCGACCTTCGTGTTCACCTCGGCCGAGCACGGCAAAGCCTTCTTCGACTACGTCTCCGGACGGCGCGAACCGCCGGTCGGCGAGGCGGCGGGGCTGGTCTACTCGCGCTTCAATCACCCGAACAGCGAGATCGTCGAGGACCGGCTGGCCGTCTTCGAGGAGGCCGAGGCCGCGCTGGTCTTCTCCTCCGGCATGTCGGCGATCGCCACCACGATCCTGGCCTTCGCGCGGCCCGGCGACGCGATCCTGCACTCGCAACCCCTGTACGGCGGCACCGAGACCCTGATCGCCAAGACCCTGGCCGGGTTCGGCATCGCGCCGTTCGGGTTCTCCGACGGCACCGATCCGGCGAGCGTGCGCGCCGCGGCCGACCGCGCGGCGGGCGCGGGACGCGTCAGCGTCGTCATGGTCGAGACCCCCTCGAACCCGCTCAACACCCTCGTCGATCTCGGCCTCGTCCGGGCGGTCGCCGAGGAGATCGGCGCCCGGCAGGGCGGCGAGGCGCCGGTCGTCGTCTGCGACAACACCCTGCTCGGGCCCCTCTTCCAGCACCCGCTGCGCGAAGGCGCCGACATCTCGGTCTACTCCCTGACGAAGTATGTCGGCGGCCACTCGGACCTGATCGCCGGCGCCGCCCTCGGCTCGGCGGCGCGGATGAAGCCGGTGCGGCTGCTGCGCTCGGCGATCGGGACCGGCCTCGACCCGCATTCCTGCTGGATGCTCGGGCGCTCGCTCGAGACCCTGTCGCTGCGGATGAGCGCGGCCAACCGCAACGGCGAGATCGTCGGCCGGATGCTGGCGGCGCACCCGAAGGTGGCGCGCCTCCACCATCTCGCGCATCTCGAGCCCGGATCGCGGCAGGCGCAGGTCTACGCCAAGCAGTGCGCGGCCCCGGGCTCGACGTTCTCGTTCGACATCGTCGGCGGCGAGGCCGAGGCGTTCCGGGTTCTCAACGGCCTCCAGCTGTTCAAGCTCGCCGTCAGCCTGGGCGGAACGGAATCGCTCGCCAGCCACCCGGCCTCCACGACCCACTCGGGCGTGCCGAAGGCGGTGCGCGACCGACTCGGGATCACGGACGCGACCATCCGGGTGTCGATCGGGATCGAGCACCCGGACGATCTGGTCGCCGACCTCGCGGCGGCTCTGTCCGTCCTGAGTTAGCGACGCGCTCAACGGCGGCCGGGCGCGGTGCGCACCCCGGCGAGGCCGCTCGGTCGCATCGCCCGGCAACCGGAGACCGCGCGTTAACGACGCCCCGCAATACGAACGGTCGTTGCACGACATTGCGGGGACGGGACAGAATTGCGGCCGCGCGGAACTGGTCAGCGCAGGCCTTCCTTCCTAGTGTCTGGCCGCGAAACGCGACGGGACGATCGACGGACCCATGAATTCGGCAACCGGCACCCAGTTCGACACGCGGAGCGGCTCTCCGGGCACGCGCGTGGCCGCCGTAACCTTCGACCCGCGGGTCAAAGGTCTCACCTGGCTGGCGCTGAAGGGCTTCCTGCTCTCGATCGTGACCTTCGGCATCTACAGATTCTGGTACGTCACCAATCTGCGCCGCTTCTTCTGGGAGCGCACCGCGCTCGACGGCTCGCCCGCCGAGTATACCGGCACGGGCAAGGAACTGTTCCTCGGCTTCCTCGTCGCGCTCGCGATCCTCGTGCCGATCTACGTCGCGCTGTTCGCGCTCTCGCTCGTCGCGCCCGCGCTCGCCCCGTTCTCGGTGGTGATCTCCTTCGTGTTCCTGTTCCTGCTGGGGCAATTCGCGATCTACCGCGGGCGCCGATACCGCGCGATGCGGACGCTCTGGCGCGGCATCCGCCTCGGGCAGGACGGATCGGGCCTCGCCTACGCGGCCCGCGCGGGCGGCTGGTGGCTGCTCACGCTCGTCACCTTCGGCCTGGCCTTCCCGTTCATGCGGGCGAGCCTGGAACGCTACCGCATCGACCACACCCTGGTCGGGACCAGCCGGATGCATTCGACGGCGCGGGGACGCAGCGTGCTCGGTCCCTGGCTCCTGCTGTACGGGGTCGGGCTGGGGCCGCTGATCGGGCTCGGCATCGCCCTCCTGGTCGCGGCGGATTTCTCGCTGCCCACGGACCTCCTGGTACCGAAGCCCGGCGGCAAGGCCGGCCAGACGATCCTCAACCCCGCCTACGCGGCCTCGAAGATCGGCATCCTCCTCCAGGCGATGGGCTTCGTGGCCGCGATCTGCGTGCCCGCGGCGCTGCTCCTGCTCCCGTACTACCGCGCACGCGAGACGCGGGCGTTCATGGGAGCCGCCAGCCTCGGTCACGCCCGCCTCGCCTCGAGCCTGAAGGCGCGGCAGTTCTACTGGCCGTACATCGTCTACATGCTGTCGCTCCTTGGCTTCCTGGTCGTGCTGGGCCTCGTCGCGGCTCTGCTGATCTTCGCCGCACGGGCGGCGGGCGACCTCAGCATGCTCCACTGGCTCGTCGTCCTCATCTACCTGGTCGGCGCGCCGCTCTTCGCGGTGCTCTACGTGCGCGTGGTGCAGGCCCGCCTGTGGGCGGCGGTCGCGACGAGCACGACCGTGACGGATCCCGAGGCCCTGGATGCCGTCCTCGCCTCGTCGCGCGGTGCCGGCAGCGGTCTGCAGGAGGGCCTCGCCGACGCGCTCGACGTCGGAGGCGCGCTCCAGATCGGCTTCTGACGCTTGGCCCGCGCTTCCCAGGCGATCGACGCGACGCCGATCGAGGTCGAGGGCCGCTACTTCGACGGCGTCAGCGCGCGGGCACATCCCGTCGCGCTGCGCCTCGACGACCGCTTCCGCGTCTCCGGGCCCGGAATCGCCCAGGACTGGAACCTGCTCGACCTGCGCGCCGCCGTCTCCGTGCCGCCAATGATGCGGATCGGTCCGGCCGGCGAGCCGGTCCGCGTGGAGTTCTCGGACGCGACGCTCGCCGCCGCGCTCGCGGCGCGCTGCCCGGACCTCCATCGCCGGGAGCGCTCGGGCGGCACGGTGCGGCTCGTGCTCTGGTCTCTCGCGGCCGGTCTCTCGGTCCTGCTCGTGGCGGTCTTCGGCGTCCCGCAGATCGCCGGGCTGCTGGCCCCGCTGGTGCCGGACGCGGCCGAGGCGCGGCTCGGGGCGGTGGCGGAACCGCAGGTCCTGCGCTTCCTCGGCGACCCGCCGGCCTGCGCGGAACCGGCCGGCCGCGCGGCCCTCGACACGCTCGTGGGCCGCCTCGTCGCGGCCGGTCGGGCGGAGGGCTCGCTGCCACCCGAGGTGGCCGTGAGCGTGCGCCGGCACGGCACGGCCAACGCCTTCGCCCTGCCGGGCGCCCGCGTGATCGTGCTCTCGAGCCTCATCGCGCGGGCGCGGTCGGCCGACGAGGTCGCGGCGGTCCTGGCGCACGAGCTCGGCCACGTCCGCCGACGCGATCCGACCCGCTCCCTCATCCGGGCGTCGGGCACCTCGTTCCTCCTGAGCCTCGTCCTGGGAGACCTGACCGGCTCGACCATCATCATCGCGCTGGGCGACGCGGTGCTCTCGGCCGGCTACAGCCGCGACGCCGAGCGGGCGGCGGACGCCTACGCGGTCGACCTCATGACCCGCGCGGGCGGCAACGGCGCGGCGCTCGCCGACATCCTCGAGCGCATCGCCAAGGACAAGCACGACGGGAAGAGCGACGTGCTGGACCTGCTGCGCAGCCATCCCTTCACGCGCGAGCGCGCCGCCGCGATCCGCGCCCAGGCGGGCCCTGCGGCGGCCGAACGCCAGATCCTGTCCGGCGCCGCCTGGACGGCACTCAGGGGCATCTGCGGGCCCGAGACGAAGACGACCGAGCCGTAGATCCGGCCCACCGGACGGTCGCTGTCCGCGGGCATCCGCGGCGGACGGCCCGGCTCCGGGCTCCGAGCTGGTCGGTGTCGCCACGGCCGGCGGCCTGACTGAGATTCTGAGCAACTAATTGCTGTCGGATCGCCCGCCCCTCGGCTTCTGTGACGCAGGCACAGAGGAGGAGCGGATGGCACACCACGCGACCGGGGTTCCGAACCCGCCCCCGTTCGATCCCGAGGCGATCCCGGAGGCCGCCACCCTCGCGCGCGGCGGGACCGGCCTCCGGTTGCAATGGCGCGACGGGCTGACCGCGACGCTGTCGGCGGAGCGGCTGCGGCTGCGCTGCCGCTGCGCGTGGTGCACCCGTGACCGGGTCGAGCGACGCTTTCCTCAGGCCGCCGCCGACATCGCGGTCGCGCGGGTCGAACCGATGGGCGGCTACGCCGTCCACATCGCGTTCTCCGACGGCCACGCCCGCGGGATCTTCCCCTGGTCCTACCTGCGCGCCCTCGTGGCCGAGGCCGTCGACGGCCCGCCCGACGCCGCGCAGGCCGCCTGACCGCGCGATCCGATCCTCCGGCGATCCCACACGCCCCGCCCCTGACCTGACGCGAGATCCTGACATGAACGCGTTCGAATCCGCGACGAAGACCGAGATTATCGAGACCGACATCCTGGTGATCGGCGGCGGCACCGGCGGTCCGATGGCCGCGATCAAGGCCAAGGAGGCCGATCCGAAGCTCCGGGTCGTCCTGATGGAGAAGGCCAACGTCAAGCGCTCGGGCGCGATCAGCATGGGCATGGACGGGCTGAACAACGCCGTCGTGCCGGGCTACGCCACCCCCGAGCAGTACGTGAAGGAGATCACCGTCGCCAACGACGGCATCGTCAATCAGAAGGCGGTGATGGCCTACGCGCAGGGGTCGTTCCCGATGATCCAGTACCTCGACAAGCTCGGGGTCAAATTCGAGAAGGACGGCTCCGGCGAGTACAACATGCGCAAGGTCCACCACATGGGGACCTACGTGCTGCCGATGCCGGAAGGGCACAACGTCAAGAAGGTCCTCTACCGGCAGCTCCGCCGCCTCCAGGTCGGCGTGACGAACCGGTACATGGCGACGCGCCTGCTCAAGGGCGCGGACGGGCGCATCGCCGGAGCGATCGGCGTCAACACCCGTACTTCCGAGTTCCTGGTGGTGAAGGCCAAGGCGGTGATCCTCGCCTGCGGGGCCGCCGGCCGCCTCGGCCTGCCGGCCTCCGGGTACCTGTTCGGGACCTACGAGAACGCGGCGAATTGCGGCGACGGCTACGCGATGGCCTACCACGCGGGCGCGCAGCTCGCGAACCTCGAGTGCTACCAGATCAACCCGCTGATCAAGGACTATAACGGCCCGTCCTGCGCCTACGTCACCGGCCCGTTCGGCGGATACACGGCCAACAATCGCGGCGAGCGGTTCATCGAGTGCGATTACTGGTCCGGACAGATGATGCTCGAGTTCTGGCGCGAGCTGCAGGGCGGAAACGGCCCGGTCTTTCTCAAGATGGACCATCTGCGCGAGGAGACGATCTCCGAGATCGAGACGATCCTGCACTCGAACGAGCGCCCCTCCCGCGGACGCTTCCACGAGCGGCGCGGCACTAATTACCGCCAGCGTCCCGTGGAGATGCACATCTCCGAGATCGGCTTCTGCTCGGGGCACTCCGCCTCGGGCGTGTTCGTCGACGAGTTCGCGCGCACGACAATCCCCGGCCTCTACGCGGTCGGCGACATGGCGAGCGTGCCGCACAACTATATGCTGGGCGCCTTCGTGAACGGCGGCATCGCCGGGGCCGACGCCGCAGCCTACTGCACGGCCAATGCCCTCGCCGACCATGACCCGGCGGACATCGCGGTCGAGCGCGAACGGGTCCTGGCGCCGACCCGGCGCGTCGACGGGCTCACCCCGCACGAGATGGAGTTCAAGACCCGCCGCTTGGTGAACGACTATCTCGAGCCGCCGAAGGTGACGGCCAAGATGGAGCTCGGCCAGCGCCGCTTCGCCGAGATCCGCGAGGACCTCGACCTGCTCTGCGCCCGCGACCCGCACGAGCTGCACCGGGCGCTCGAGATGCAGACGATCCTCGACTGCGCCGACATGGCGGCGGCCGCCTCGCTCTACCGCACCGAGAGCCGCTGGGGCTTCTACCACCTGCGCGTCGATTATCCGGAGACGAACGACGCCGAGTGGGCCTGCCACACGGTCCTGTTCAAGGACGGCCAGGGCCGTATGGCCCACGCGAAGCGCGCCGTCGACCCGTTCATCGTGCCGGTCGCCGCCGAGGAGATGGGCGCCTACCACCAGCTTCGCATCAAGACGCCGGCCGCCGCCGAGTAACCCCGCCCCGTACCGGAGATCGATCCATGCCGATCATCAATCAGGCCAGCAGCGCCGCGGTCGTCATCGACGACGCCAAGTGCATCGCCGAGAAGGGCTGCCGCGTCTGCGTCGACGTCTGCCCGCTCGACATCCTCGCGATCGATGAGACCCGGCAGAAGGCCTACATGAAGTACGACGAGTGCTGGTACTGCATGCCCTGCGAGGTCGACTGCCCCACGAACGCGGTCAAGGTCAATATTCCCTACCTGCTGCGCTGAGGCCGACCATGAGCCCCGTGTTCGATTCCTTCGACGACGATCTCGACGACGCGGCCGAGCGCTGCGCGAGTGCCGACGCCGGCGTCCGGCGCGTCGCGATGATGGAGCTCGCCGAGGCCGTCGGCCCCGCGGCGAAGGTCCTGCTCCTCAAGGGCCTCGCCGATCCGGACGCGGCCGTCCGCGCCGCGGCGGCCAAGGCGCTGGACGAGCATGACGGCGCGGACGTCGTCGAGGGCCTCGTGCGGTCCCTGGAGGACGCCGACGAGGCCGTGCGCCGCACCGCCGCCGACACCCTGGCCGAGAAGAAGGAGCCGGCCTGCGGGCCGCTCCTGATCGAGCGCGCCGCGCACGCCGACCCGTTCGTGCAGGCCTCCGCCCTGCGGGCCCTGCGCGAGCTCGTCCTGCCGGACGCGCTGTCGGCCGCGCTGAAGGCGCTCCAGAGCCCGTCCCCGGAGGTGCGCCGCGAGGGTCTCGGCGTCATCGGCTACCTAAAGGCCGAGGAGGCGCTGCCGGCGCTGATCGCCACCGCGGGCGATCCCGACCCGACGGTCCGGCGCGCCACGATGGCGGCGCTGGTCTTCCTGCGCTCCGGCGGCCCGGGCATCGGCACGCTGATCGCCGGCCTGTCCGACGAGCACTGGCAGGTTCGCGAGGAGGCGGCCGTCTCCTGCGCCAAGATCCGGCTGCCCGAGGCGACCGCGCCCCTGATCGCCGTGATGGACGATCCCGTCTGGCAGGTCCGCACCAAGGCGGCCAACGCCCTGGGCCGGATCCGGGCGCCGGCGGCCGTCGAGATCCTGGGGCGGGCGCTGACCTCGGAGGTCAGCAACCTGCGCAAGGAGGCGGCCGCAGCCCTCGGCGAGATCGCCGACCCGCGGGGCCTGTCGGCCCTCGAGGCGGCCGCCAACGATCCCGATCCCGACGTGCGCAAGCTCATCCAGTGGGCGATCGGACGCTGTCAGGGACGCCCCTGATCGATCCGGCCGTCTCGGCCTCGTCGCGGCGCCGCATCCTCCGGGTGCGGCGCCGCTTCACGTCCGCTCGGCTCCGGGATATCCAGACGCTGCCGGTGCCGGCGGCCAGTTTAGAGCTGGTACAGGGTTTGCTGCGCCGCGGCCGGTAGGATGCTGGAGGCGGCAATGCAGACCACGGCGCCGATACGCCCGTCTCAGGCCCCGGCGGGGCTCCAGACCCAGGCGAGCGCCCTCCTGCTGTCCGAGGCCGCGCCCAAGGCCGGAACCGGGCAGCGCCCTCTCCTCGACGGGCTGACCGAGCGCGAGGTCGCCCTCGTGCTGGAGAAGGGCCGGCGCCGCGTGCTCTACCGCGGCGCGACCCTGTTCACCCAGGAGACGCCCAACGACGGGATCTGGATCGTCGAGAGCGGCCGTATCCGGGTCTTCTACGCCGCGCCGTCCGGACGCGAGATCACGCTGGCCTACTGGTACCCCGGCAACTTCGTCGGCGGTCCCGACGTGTTCGGCGCCGGCCTCCACAAATGGTCGGGCATGGCGGCGAGCAATTCCAGCGTGCTGCACCTGCCGGCCAAGGCGCTCCGGCAGCTCGTGACGCAGATCCCGGCCCTCGCGATCGGGGTGATCGACGGCCTGACCTTCAAGGGCCGCTGCTACTCGACCCTGGCCCAGATGCTCGGGACCCGCTCGATCACCGAGCGCCTCGCCCACCTGCTCCTGCACCTGTGCGACCTCTACGGCGTGGCGGAGGAGGACGGGACGGTGATCGCGGCGACCTTCACGCACGCCGACCTCGCCCACATGGTCGGCGCTACCCGGCAATGGGTGACGATCAGCCTGAAGCGGCTCTCGGAGCAGGGCGTGCTCGTGACGCGGCGCACGCAGATCGTCGTGCTGCGTCCCGACATCCTCGCGGCGATGCGCGGCGGCGAGGAATGCGCCTAAAACGCGAGCGTCCCGCACAAAACCGCAGCACATCCGGAGCCGCTCGACGTTTTTGCGCAACTAATCGACCCGCAGGCGTCCTCGGCATTTGATCGGACGCGCCGCAGCGCCCGATCATGCCGTCGATGTCTTCGCGACATCGGGCCGAAATGTTGGAGCGGGCGATGACTGGACGATTTCCCGGGCTCAGATCGGTCTCCGCTCTCGCGCTCCTCGCGCTGGCGGGCGCCGGGATCGGGGCACCGGCCCGCGCCGAGACCCTCACCGTCGGCATCGGCACGCAGGACACGACGACCAACACCGCGACGGTCGGCGTGGTGATCCGCCAGCTCAAGCTGCTGGAGAAATACCTGCCCAAGACCGGCAAGTACGCCGGCACGACGATCCAGCTCGACTGGCAGAACTTCACGTCCGGGCCGCCGGTCACGAACGGCATGATGGCCGGGAAGCTGCAGTTCGGCGCGATGGGCGATTACCCACTGGTCGTCAACGGCGCGACGTTCCAGAACAATCCCGAGAGCCAATCGCGGCTGATCGCGGTCGCCGCCTACAATCTCCACGGATCCGGCAACGGGATCGTGGTCAACAAGGCTTCCGAATACTTCTCCTTCGAGGATCTGAAAGGCAAGGTCGTCAGCGTGCCCTTCGGGTCGGCGGCCCACGGGATGGTCCTCAAGGCGCTGCAGGACAAGGGCTACCCGGCCACCTATTTCCGCCTGGTCAGCCAGAGCCCGGAGGTCGGCTCGACCAATCTCCAGGAGCGGAAGATCGACGCGCACGCGGATTTCGTCCCCTTCGCCGAGCTTCTGCCGTTCCGCGGCTTCGCGCGCAAAGTGTTCGATGGCGTCGAGACCAACCTCCCGACTTGGCACGGCGTGGTCGTGCGCTCCGACTTCGCCGACCGCTACCCCGAGATCGTCGAGGCCTACCTGAAGGCCGTCCTCGACGCCGACGCCTGGGTCAAGGCCGATCCGAAGCGCGCGGCCGAGCAGATCGCGGCCTGGACCGGTACCGACAAGGAGGTGGTCTACATCTTCCTCGGGCCCGGCGGGATCATGACCGTCGATCCCACGATCAAGCCGCAGCTGGTCGATGCCGCCCGCGAGGACGTCAAGGTCCTGCAGCGGCTCGACCGGATCAAGGCGTTCGACGTCGGTCCGTGGGTCGACGACGCGCCGCTGCGCAAGGTCTTCGCCGAGCGCGGCCTGGACTACGCGCAGCAGCGCGCGAGCACCGCCAATTACGAGGTGCGCGGCGAGGACACGTACTGCAAGAGGCCCGTCACCGAGCCGCGCAAGGCCGGCGAGATCTGGGTGAAGGGCGGGGCGATCCAGCCCTACGCGAGCGCTGCCTGCACGCTCGGCGCGCTGAACGAGATGAAGTCCAGGGGGCAGGCCGTCGACGTCGCCTACGTCTTCGACACGGCCCGCGGCATCAAGCTGTTCGCCCGGGAGGCCTTCTACGTCGTCGACGGCAAGGGCGGCATCGCGCCGTTCCTGCTGAAGCAGGACGCGGAGGCCGCGGCGCGGGGCGGCGGCACGGTGATGCCCTACGACGAGGCCCTGAAGGCCGCTGTGACGGGAGGCTAGAACCGCATGGAAGCCGTCGCTCTCCGGCCCGCCACCGAGTCGCGCCCGCCGCGGGCGGCGCCCCTCCCGCCGCCGGCCGCGTCCACCCGCCCCGCGCCCGGCCGCGTCCGCCGCTGGCTGCGGCTGCATCACGGCGCGTTCCGGGCCGCGCTGATCGGGCTCGCCTCGCTGATCCTGTTCGTCGCGCTCTGGCAGTATCTGACCGCGAACCGCGTGACCCTCTACGTGCGGTTCCTGAACATCCCGACGCCGATGGACGTCGTGGGCCGCGCGGCGATCGCCCTGCGCAGCCCGAACTTCGGCGACCACGTGCTCATCTCCTGCCGCCGGATCCTCCTCGGATTCCTCCTGGCCGGCGGCGTCGCCGTGCCGCTCGGGCTCCTCATGGGGCGCTACCGCCTCCTGCGGGAGATCGCCTTCCCGATCTGCGAGGTGCTGCGGCCGATCCCGGCGATCGCCTGGGTGCCGATGGCGATCATGCTGTGGCCGACCAACGAGGGCTCGATCGTCTTCATCACCTTCCTGGGCTCGTTCTTCCCGATCCTGATCAACACCCTCCAGGGCATGGTCCAGGTCGACCCGGTCCTGGTGCGGGCCGCACGCTGCCTCGGGGCCCGGGAGGCGGCGGTGTTCCGCGAAGTCTACCTGCCGGCCTCGCTGCCGCAGATCTTCACCGGGCTGACGGTCGGCATGGGCGTGGCGTGGGTCTCGCTGATCGCCGCCGAGATGATCTCCGGCCAGTTCGGCATCGGCTACTTCACCTGGGAAGCCTACTCGCTGGTCCAGTACCCGGACATCGCCCTCGGCATGATCACGATCGGGCTGCTCGGCCTCGGCTCCAGCTTCGCGATCCGTCTCGTGGGCCGCCTCGTCATGCCCTGGGCCGCGGCCCGCTAGGCCTCGCCCGGCCGCCCGGCGCGGCCCTCGCCGGACCGGTCCTCCACGCGCGTCACCAATCGGGAGCTTGCCATGGCCGAACCGAGCCGGGGCCTGATCGAGGTCAGCGACTTCTGCCTGCGCTACGAGACGATGGAGGGGCCCGTCGAGGCCGTCTCGAACGCCTCGCTCACCGTCCATCCCGGCGAGTTCGTGTCGATCATCGGGCCCTCGGGCTGCGGGAAGTCGACGCTGCTCAACGCGCTGGCCGGCTTCCTCAAGCCGTCATCCGGGCGGGTCACCGTCGACGGCGAGGCGATCGCGGGACCGAGCGCGGATCGCGGCATGATCTTCCAGCAATACTCGCTCTTTCCCTGGAAGACGGTCCGCGAGAACGTCGAGTTCGGCCTGAAGATGAATGGCGTCCGGCGCAGCGAGCGCGAGCGGCAGGCGCGGACGCTCCTCGGCCTCGCCGGGCTCACGGCGTTCGAGAACCACTATCCGGACCGATTGTCCGGCGGGATGAAGCAGCGTGTCGGCATCGTGCGCGCGCTCGCCACCGGCCCGCGCATCCTGCTGCTCGACGAGCCGTTCGGCGCCCTGGACGCGCAGACGCGGCTGATCATGCAGCAGATCCTCACCAACATGTGGCAGCGCCTGAAGATCTCGGTGCTGTTCGTGACCCACGACATCGACGAGGCGATCTTCCTCTCCGACCGCGTCTACGTGATGACCGCGCGTCCCGGGAGCATCAAGGCCGAGGTCGTGGTACCCCTCCCCCGCCCGCGCCAGCCGGCCCTGACCCTGTCGTCCGAGTTCCTGGGCCTGCGCCGGGGGCTGATGTCGCTGATCCGCGAGGAGAGCCTCCGCGCGATGGGCGGCGAGGTCAGCGCCGAGGCGATGAAGGGGCTGGCGATCGATCTCGAGGGCCAGGATCTCCCCGCGCTGCTCTGACCCCTCCGCCGAGGTGCGAAGTCATGACCTATGTCGTCACCGAGAACTGCATCCGCTGCAAGTACACCGACTGCGTCGAGGTCTGCCCGGTCGACTGCTTCTACGTCGGCGAGACCATGCTGGTGATCAACCCGGACGAGTGCATCGACTGCGGCGTCTGCGAGCCCGAATGCCCGGCCGATGCCATCAGGGCCGACACCGCACCGGAGATGGCGGGCTGGAAGACCTTCAACGCCAAGTACGCCGGTCTCTGGCCCAACATCACCGAGAGGACCGAGCCGGCCGACGACGCCGCGGCGTGGGACGGCCGCGACGGCAAGCTGCGCGACCTGTTCGGGACTGCCGACCCGGCGTCCGCCTGAGCGAGGACTGATCCGTCGATGAGCAAGTTCTACGAGGAGCGCGTTCTGTCGGTCCACCACTGGACCGACAACCTGTTCTCGTTCCGCACGACGCGGGATCCGGCGTTCCGGTTCCGCAACGGCGAGTTCACCATGATCGGCCTGGAGGTCGAGGGCCGGCCGCTGCTGCGCGCCTACTCGGTGGTCTCGGCCAACTACGAGGAGGAGCTGGAGTTCTTCTCGATCAAGGTCCAGGACGGCCCGCTGACCTCGAAGCTGCAGCACCTGAAGGTCGGCGACCCGATCATCGTCGGCAAGAAGCCCACCGGCACGCTGGTGCTCGACAACCTGCTGCCGGGCCGCAACCTCTACCTGCTGGGCACCGGCACCGGCCTGGCGCCGTTCCTGTCGATCATCAAGGATCCCGAGGCCTACGACCGGTTCGAGAAGGTCGTGCTGGTCCACGGCTGCCGGCAGGTGCAGGAACTCGCCTACGGCGAGACCATCACCGAGACGCTGCCGCGCCACGAGTTCCTGGGCGAGATGATCTCGAGCCAGCTGGTCTACTACCCGACCGTGACCCGCGAGCCGTTCCGCAACCGCGGCCGGATCACCGACCTGATGGTCTCGGGCAAGCTGTTCGAGGATATCGGCCTGCCGCCGATGGCGATCGAGAACGACCGCTTCATGCTCTGCGGCAGCCCCGACATGATCCGCGACACCCGCGAGCTCCTGTCCTCGCGCGGCTACGAGGAGGGCAACCACGGCGAGGCCGCCCACTACGTCATCGAGAAGGCCTTCGTCGAGAAATAGCGCACCCGCGCGGGCCTGCATGCCCGTCAGGTGGTCCGCGCGGACGGCGAGCCCGACCGGCCGCGCGCCGGCGGACCCGGACGTCAGGCCGCGCGGACCCAGACCGCGGTGTCGTGGAAGGCGGCGCCGTCGTTGGGCGCGGCCGGGGCGGACCCGATCAGCGCGTTGATCCCGCTGCCCCCGCCGATGAAGGCCGCGCTCGGCCACAGGCTCTCGACCACGACGACGCCCGGCTGCTGCCCCTCGGCGAGCCGCGCGTGCAGCCGGACCCGGCCGCGGGCATTGCCGACCTCGACGGCGTCGCCCGTGCCGATCCCGAGCCGGTCGCCGTCCGCGGGGTGGATCAGGCAGGTCGGCCGCCCCTCGCGGCGGAGCGACTCGGGCACGTTGGTGAAGGTCGCGTTGAGGAACTGGCGGGCCGGCGGGGCGATCATGCGGAACGGGTGCTCCGCGTCGGCGGGCTCGGCCTCCGGCCAGTGATCCGGCAGGGACGGCATCCCGGCCGCTCGCGGGCCCAGTGACGCCCAGTCGGGCGCGAAGCGGAAGCGCCCGTCGGGATGCCCGAACCCGTTCAGGAAGTGGCTCTCGGCAAAGTCCGGCTGCGCGTCGATCCAGCCCTCCGCCTCCAGCCTGTCGAGGCCGCCCCAGCCGGAGCGCGCCAGGGTCGCGTCCGCGAGGTCCCGGGCGCTCAGGCGGAAGCCCGCGTGGTCCGCGCCGAGCCGGGCGGCGAGCTCTGAGAGAAGCGCGTGGTTCGAGCGGCACGCGCCCGGCGGCTCCAGGATCGCGGGGCCGGCCTGGATGTGGCTGTGGCCGCCGGCCCCGTAGATGTCGTCGTGCTCCAGGAAGGTGGTGGCCGGCAGCACGAGGTCGGCGAGCGCGGCCGTCTCGGTCAGGAACTGCTCGTGCACGGCCACGAACACGTCCGGCCGCGCGAGCCCGGCGCGGACCCGGGCGCTGTCGGGCGCGGAGACCGCGGGATTGGCCGACTGGATCAGCATGGCGCGGACCGGCGGCCCGCCCTGCAGGGCTTCGGGATCGTCGGCGAGCACGGCGCCGATCCGGCTCATGTCGAGCTCGCGCACGCCCGGCGCCCTGGCGTCGAGGCCCTCCGTCAGGGTCTTGTCCCAGTTGAAGATCGCGGCGTGCTGCCAGAGGGCGCCGCCGCCCTCGTGCTGCCACGCGCCGGTGACGGTCGGCAGGCAGGTCACCGCGTGCAGGTTGACCGCGCCGTTGCGGCTCCGGGTGAAGCCGAAACCGCAGCGGATGTAGCTGCGCGGCGTGCCGCCGTAGAGGGCCGCGAAGGCCTCGATCGCGGCGGCCTCCAGGCCGGTGATCGCCGCCGCCCATTCGGGCGTGCGCGACGCCAGATGCGCCTCCAGCGCGGCCGTGTCCTGCGCGTGCCCGGCGAGATAGGCCCGGTCCGCGTGGCCGTCGCGGAACAGCACGTGGAGCACCGCGCAGGCCAGCGCCCCGTCGGTGCCGGGCCGGGGCGCGAGGTGGAGGTCGGCCGCCGCCGCGGTCCCGGTGCGGTACGGATCGATCACCACCAGCTTGGCGCCGCGCGTCTTGCGGGCGCGGCTGATGTGGGTCATCGCGTTGACCTGCGTGCTGACCGGGTTGCCGCCCCAGACCACGATCAGGTCGGACAGCGCCATCTCGCGGGGATCCGGCCCGGCGATCCGGCCGACCCCGGCGCTCCAGCCCGCGATCGCCACCGCCGTGCAGATGGTGCGCTTGCGCCGCGAGTAGCCCATCACGTGGGTCAGCCGGTGGATGCCGTCGCGCTGGACGAGGCCCATGGTCCCGCCCGAGTTGTACGGCCAGACCGCCTCCGGCCCCCAACGGTCCGCCGTCTCGGAGAAGGCCGCGGCCAGCCGGTCGAGCGCCGCGTCCCAGGAGACCCGGCGCCACGCCCCGCCGCCCTTCGGCCCGACGCGCTCCATGGGGTGGAGGATCCGGTCCGGGTGGTGGAGGCGCTCGCCGTAGCGGCTGACCTTCGCGCAGATCACCCCGGCCGTGTAGGGGTTGTCGCCGCCCCGGACCGAGACGACGCGCCCGTCCGCGACGTCCACGTCGAGGCTGCAGGCGGAGGGACAATCGTGCGGGCAGACGGTCCGGACCAAGCGACGAACTCCCGTGGCGCCAGCATGGGGAAGCAAGGACCGTGCGGTTCTGGGCCTTCCGCCGGGGGACCGCAAGGCGTGTCGCCACCGGTCCCTGGGCGCAGGGCGCCCGACATCGCCGACAGGGCGCCGATCCCCTGGACCGCCCCGGCCAAGGGCGTCGCCGCGGAGGCGACCTCGCCGCCCTCCCCCGCCCAGGTTCCGCGCGCGCCCGCGGACCGCGCGCTCAGCTCACCGCGTCGAGGGACGTCTGCGCGATGCGGAACGCGAGCTGCTTCAGGGCGACCGCGCACGCGTTGGTGACGTGGAGCCGCGCCAGTTGCTCCGCCTGCGCGGCATCCCGTTTCTGGAAGGCGGCCACGAGGGCGTCGATCTCGGCGAGGCTGTGCGGCAGCCGCTCGGGATGCATCAGGGACGTCGCGCGCAGCAGGTTGATCCGGGAGTAGAAGCCGCGAAGGGTCTCGCGGACCAGATCGTTCCCGCAATGGCTGAGCATCACGTCGTACAGGACGCCCTTGGCGCGCAGGACGCGGTCCGTGTCGCCGCTGCCGGCAGCCTCACGCAGATCGCCGGCAGCGCGCCCGAACTCGGCGATCGCCGCGTCCGTAGCCTGCGTGGCGAATTCGTGCGCCGCGTAGCCCTCCAGCACGGCCCGCAGCGCGTAGAGCTGACGCGCCTCCTCCACCGAGATCGAGGCCACGACCGGGCCGCGATGCGGCACCGTGTGGACGAGCTTCTCGGCCTCGAGCCGGCGCAGGGCCTCGCGCACGGAGGCGCGGCTGACGCCGAGCCCCTCGCACAATTCGCGCTCGATCAGCCGCTCGCCGGGGGCGTAGACGCCGGACGTGATCGCCTCGCGGACGGCGTCCTCGACCTTTTGCCGGAGCGTGTCCGGCTGGATGGCCCTGATCTTGTTCATCGCTGGGGATTCGGGGATCGCTGGCGAGCCGAAGCGGTGGCATGGCGCAGCCTCGGGTGGCAAGGCGTGCCCCGGCGCGCTTCGGTCAGCCCCGGCCCCGCGCGGCCAGTTCGTCGCGCAGGATCGGCGCGGCCAGCTCCGCGCCGTGCATGCCGATCAGGCTGACGATCTCGAGGACTTCCATCAGCTCCTCCTTGGTCGCCCCGTAACCGAGGGCGTTCTTCATGTGCATCTTCAGGCCCGGCACGTAGAGGTGCGTCGCCGCCGCGTCGAAGGCGCAGTAGACGAACTCCTTCATCTTCGGCGTCAGCACGCCGTGGCGCCAGGGCCAGGCCGAGAAATCGAGGTAGCCCTCGAACAGGTCCGGATCGAGCTCGAGGAGACCGTCCCAGAACGTGTGCCAGTAGCCCCGGTCGCGGGTGAAGTCGGATTTCAGCTGCTCCTGCCGCGGCGTCAGCGGCGCGGGGCCGCTCCGCTGACCGGCCTCCTCCAGCACCTCCAGCAGCAGCGGCACGCCGATGTTGCAGGCGTGGATGCCGAGGGTCGCCGTGAGCGCGAGCACCTCCGTGATCTCGTCGGCCGTCGCGCCCGCGTCGAGGGCGTTGCGGATCTGGCGGCGGGTCCCGGGCGCGTAGAGGTGGGTCGCGGCCGTCGCGGCCGAGAGCGCGATCAGGGCGCGGTCCTTGGCGCCGAGATGGTTCTTGCGCACGGGGACCATCGCCAGCCGCGCCCAGGCGTCGAGGAAGCCCGGGGCCAGTTCGGCGAGGGCCGCCTGCTCCGCGTCCCAGTAGCCGAGTTCGCCCTGGACGGTGCGCCGGAGGCTCTCCGGGCTCGGCGCGGGCCCGGTCATGCCGTGGCTCCGGCGTAGTCGGCCTCGACCACCTCGTCCTGCCAGTCGGTCTTGCCGAGCGAGATCGCCGTGTGGAGCAGGTAGCTGTCGGCGGCCGCGCCGTGCCAGTGCCGCTCATCCGCGGGGATCCAGACAGTGTCGCCCGCGCGGATCGGCTGCGCCCGCTGGCCCGCGACGCAGATCCAGCCCTTGCCGGCGGTGACTTGCAGGATCTGGCCCTGCGCGTGCGCGTGCCAGAAGGTCCGCGCGCCGGGCGTGAAGAAGACGTTGTTGATCATCACGCCGCCCGTCGACGGCATGACCGGGTCGGCCCAGACCTGCCCGGTGAAGGTCGGCCCGCGGCTCTCGGACTTCGCGCTGTTCTCGCGACCGTGGAAGATCTGCATCGTATCCTCTCAGTTCTCGTGTCGGTTGCCGTGGAGCCGGACACCGCCGGAGACGTCGCCGATGGCGTCGACGACGCGGTTGGAGATGACGTCGCCGTAGCCGAGCGCCGTGGCGAGGCCGAAGCTCGCCATCGGGCCGGACGCGTTGAGGGAGGCGACGCCGAGCTCGTGCAGGAGATCGGTGTAGAGCACGACGTCCTTGGTCATCAGCTTGCCGGTCAGGCCGCCTTCCAGGTAGTCGCCGTCGACGATCTTCGGGAAACGGTTCAGCGTCGCGAAGTTGACGCCGCTGGAGGCGTTCAGCACCTCCAGGAGCCGGTGCAGGTCGAGCCCGGCCTTCCGGCCCGCGACCATGACCTCCGCGGTGGCGGCGAGGCTGACCGCGTTCAGGAAGTTGTTGAGCAGCTTGGTCGTGTGGCCGGCCCCCGAGCCGCCCATCACGACGACCTTCTGGGCGATCGGCGCGAACACTGAGCCCAGCCGGTCGATGACCGCGGGATCGCCGCCGACCATCAGTGTCAGCGTGCCTTTCTCGGCCGCGGCGGCGCCCCCGGAGATGCCCGCGTCCACGTAGGCGACGCCGCGCTCGGCCAGGGCCGCCGCGATGCGGCGCGTCGAGCTGGCCGAGGCCGTGCTGAGGTCGACGACGATCTGCCCGTCCCGGCAGCTCGCGAGGACGCCGCCCTCGCCGAGCACGACGCGCTCGACAACCTCGCTGTCGGGCAGGGACATCAGGACCACGTCCGCCTCACCGACGACCGCGGCGATCGAGGCCGCGTCCGTCGCGCCCCAGCGCGAAGCGGCCTCCCGGTCGGTGTCGTAGCCGACCACATCGATCCCCGCCCCGGTCAGGCGGCGGGTCATGCGGCCGCCCATGTTGCCGAGCCCGATGAAGCCGATCCGGTTCCCGTTCATGCTGCGTCCTCCGCGCGGCGTCCGGCTCAGTGGCCGGTGCCGAAATCGACGTCCTTGGTCTCCGGCCCGATGAGCGCGCCCACGGTGCCGATCAGGCCGCCGACGATCAGCAGGGCCACGGGCGTCAGCGCGAGCGGCATCAGCGCGCTCAGCCAGTCCATGTAGAAGGCGTAGAAGGACGGGATCACCACCGAGAGGCTGAAGCCGATGCCGAAGCCGGTGGCGCGGACATCCGTGGCGAAGCGCTCGTTGATGTAGGTGACGATGACGCCCCAGGGCGAGGTCACGATCACCGCCAGGAGGCTGACCAGCAGCACGCGGGTGCCGAACGCCATCTCGGGCGTGACGGTCAGCGTGTAGAGGATGTACGCGCCGACCGTCGCGATCAGCGGGCCGACGATCACGAAGAACCGCCGGCGGCCGATGACCTGCCCCAGCAGGCCGGAGCCGATGTAGCTGAAGAACAGGATCGTGTAGCAGATCATCAGCGTCGCGGTCAGCGCGAAGCCGTTGAGGTGCAGGGTCTTCACCAGCAGACCGGTCGGCATGTAGATCGTGATGATGTTCTGCGTCGTCCAGAAGCCGGTCATCAGCAGCAGGACCTGCATGAGGTCGCGCCCGCCCTTCCCGGTGAACAGGCCCGCCATCGGCGATGCCTCGGCCTGTTCGGCCACGGCGGCGGCCTCCTTCTTCCAGACCTCCGATTCCGAGACCTTGTGGACGTAGTAGAGGGCGAGCAGGCCGGCGAGCGCCGCGCCGACGATGAAGGGGATGCGCCAGCCCCAGACCGTGTAGGGCGACCCGGGCCCGTCGAGCGGGAACAGGTAGAACATCAGCATCGTGATGAGGTTGATGCTCACATAGGCGGCCGGGAAGCCCGCGATGATCAGGCCGCCGACGAAGCCGCGCTTGTCCTTCTTGGAATACTCGATGGCGAGCGGCATCGCCCCGGTGTAGCCGCCCCCGAGGAAGATGCCGTCGAGGAAGCGCAGCAGCACCAGCAGGATGTACGAGGCGAGGCCGAGCGTCTCGTAGCCGGGCAGCAGGCCGATCAGCAGCGTGATCACGCCGAAGCCCGCCACCGAGTAGATCGAGGCGGCGCGGCGCCCGACCTTGTCGGCGATCAGGCCGAAGATGAGCGCGCCGATCGGGCGGCCGAGCAGGGTGGTGATGAACACCAGCGAGGCCAGCACCGTCTCCATCTGGGGAGACAGGTTCTTCGGCTGGAACATGAACATCACCGGCGCCAGCGCGACCACCGGCAGGTAGATATCGAACATGTCGATGTATTCGGAGAAGAACGCGCCGCGGATGGCGCTCTTCCGCTTCTCCTCGATCGACTGGGACGCGGCCGGGCGCGCGCCCGTCGTGTCCGTTGCCAAGGCTGCCGACGTGACCGACATGGCGTCTCCCTCCCTGTTCGTCTGCCGCGCGAGTTTTTGACTGCGTCGGACCTGGGCGCGGGTGCGGGCTCAGCGCCCGCCGGCGTGCTCTCTGTCCCAATCGGCGATCGCCGCGGAGGCGGTCCGGAAGGCGGCCAGGGCCGCCGGGGCGCCGCAATAGACGAGCGCCTGCATCAGCACCGCCTGGATCTCGTCTTTCGTGACGCCGTTGTTGAGCGCGCCTTTGACGTGGACGCCGAGCTCGTGGTGCTGGTTCATCGCGGTCAGCATCGCGATGTTGAGCATGCTGCGGGTCTTGAACGGCAGCGTCTCGTCGCCCCAGACCGCGCCCCAGCAATACTCGGTCACGAGCCGCTGGACCGGACGGTTGAACGCGTCGGCGTTGGCCCAGGACTTCTCGACATGGGCGGCGCCGAGGACGGTCTTGCGGTTCTCGAAACCCTGGCCGAACAGCTCGCTCTCGTCGGACATCTGGTTCTCCTGGTCGGGGCCGGCGCGCGCGGGCGCCGGCCGCATCGCGCGGGACGGTTCAGTCGAGTCCGAAGCCGATCATCGCCTTGGTCTCGAGGTATTCCTGGAGACCGGCCTCGCCCCATTCCCGGCCGTTGCCGGACTGGCGGTAGCCGCCGAACGGCGCGTGGACGTCCGGGGGCGGGTAGTTGATGTGGACCTGCCCGCCGATGAGCCGCCGCGCCACGGCGCGCGCCCGGTCGCGGTCCCGCCCCTGCACGTAGGCGGCGAGCCCGTAGCGCGAGCCGTTGGCGATCGCGATCGCCTCGTCCTCGCTGTCGTAGGCGAGGATCGACAGGACCGGGCCGAAGATCTCCTCGCGCGCGATGGTCATGTCGGGGGTCACGTCGGCGAAGATTGTCGGGCGGACGTAGAAGCCGCGGTCGAGGTGGTCCGGCCGCTCCGGACCGCCGGCGACGAGCCGCGCGCCCTCCGCGATGCCGGTGCGGATCAGCCCGACGACGCGCTCGTACTGGGTGCGGTTGACCACCGGGCCGAGATCCGTCTCGGGATCGGCGGTCGGGCCGAGCCGGAAGCCCGCCGCCGCCTCGGCCGCGATGGCGGCCGCCTCGTCCATCCGGGCCCGGGGCACGAGCATCCGCGTCGGGATCGAGCAGGACTGGCCCGAATTCGTGCAGCAGGCCGCGACGCCGCGCCGGACCGCCTGATCGAAGTCGACGTCCTCCAGCAGGATGTTGGCGGACTTGCCGCCGAGCTCCTGCGCGACGCGCTTGATCGTCGGGGCCGCCGCCCGGGCGATCTCGATCCCGGCGCGGGTCGACCCGGTGAACGAGACCATGTCGATCCCCGGATGGGCGGCGATCGCCGCGCCGACGCCGGGGCCGTCCCCGTTCACGAGGTTGAACACGCCCGGCGGCACGCCCGCGTCGTGCAGGACCTGCGCGAACAGCATCGCGCTGACGGCCGAGTACTCGCTGGGCTTCAGCACCATCGTGCAGCCGGCCGCGAGCGCGGGGGCGATCTTCACGACGATCTGATTGATCGGCCAGTTCCAGGGGGTGATCAGGCCGCAGACGCCGATCGGCTCGCGCCGGATCCGGGTGGTGCCGCGATCCTCCTCGAAGGCGAAGCGCTCCATCACCGCGATGAGCGCGTTGAGATGCGCCGGTCCCCGCGCCGCCTGCCCCTTGCGCGCGAAGCCGATGGGCGAGCCCATCTCCTGCCGGATCGTCTCCGCGAAGATCTCGAACCGTTCCTCGAAGAGCGCGAGGATCCGGCGCAGGAGCGCGACGCGTTCGGCTGGCGCCGTCTCCGAGAAGGCCGGGAAGGCGGCGCGGGCCGCGCGCACGGCCCGGTCGACATCCGCGGCATCGCCGAGCGCGAGGGTGCCGAACGCCGTCTCGGTGGCGGGGTCGATCAGCGGGAACGGCCGGGCCGCAACCGGCTCGACCCAGGCGCCGTCGATGTAGAAGCGGCTCAGGTCCGGGAGCGCCATCGTCTCAGGCTCCCTCGGCCAGCAGGCGGTACATCTCGGTGTGGTCGGCCGCGGGCCCGACCTCCCCGGCGATCGCGTGCCAGGTCTCGATGCAGTGCCGGCCGAAGCCGAGCGGGTAATCGACCGACTCGGCGAGGGCCCCGGCGATGCCGAGATCCTTGTCCATCAGCTTCAGCGAGAAGCCCGAGGCGAAGCTGCCGCTGAGCATGAACTGCTTGACCTTGTTCTCGGAGGTGTTGCTGCGCCCGGACGAGGCGTTGAGCACGTCCGTCATGGCCTCCGGCGCGATGCCGAAGCGCTGCGCCACGTGGAGGGCCTCGACGGTGGCGAGGAGGCCCGCGGCGGAGACGAAGTTGTTCAGCGCCTTGGCGGCGTGGCCCGACCCGGCCGGGCCGATATGCAGGACGGATGAGCCCATCGCCTCGATGACCGGCCGCCAGCGGGCGAGGAGATCCGCCTCGCCGCCGACGAGGATCGCGAGCGTGCCGTCCACCGCCCGCCGCACGCCGCCCGAGACCGGCGCGTCGAGATAGCCGAGCCCCTTCTCGGCGAGCGTCTCGCCGAGGGCGCGGGAGCGCACCGGCTCCGACGAGCTCATGTCGATCACGGTGGCGCCGGCCGGGAGCGCGTCGGCCCAGCCCTCGTCGAGCAGCACCGCCTCGACGATGGCCGAGTTCGGCAGCATCGTGATCAGCAGGTCTAGTCCGGACGCGTTCTCCCGCGTGAGCGCCGCCGCGCCGAGGTCCCGGACGAGCGCGTCGGTCCGGCCTGCATCCGCGTCCAGCAGGCGGAGCGCGTGTCCCGCTCGGGCGAGGCACCGGCTCATGGGATCGCCCATCATGCCGACGCCGATGACGCCGATGGTTCTCTGTTCCATGCCGTGAATATCCCTCTGGGCGACGGCCGGACCGGCCCGGCGCCGCGTGTCCCCGTCAGCGCAGGGCGGAGAAGTCCGTGGGGGCGAGGAAGGTGTTCTCGATCCGGGCGACGATCGGCCGGTCCTTCTCGGTCTCGGCGCGGGCGGCGATCCAGTCCGGATCCGCCTGGAAGGCGTTCCAGCGCGCCTCGCGCTGGGCCATGTCGTCCCACTTGAGCAGGTAGGTGAGCGCGTGGTTGTCGGGCCCGACGAGCGTGGTCCAGAATCCGATCTGCTCGATGCCGTATTTCTGGAAGAAGCCGAGCGTCGTGGAGCGGAACCGCTCCAGCAGGGCCGGTAGTCGGGTCGGGGCGCAGTAGTAGACGCGCATCTCGACGATCATGGAATCCTCCGGTCAGTAGGTCGGTGAAGCCGTCGGGGGCAGGTCGACGCGCGCGATCCAGCCGGCGACATCCTCGGACGCCGGCGGGTAGATCGCGAGAACCTGGGGATCGTGGCCCGGGACGATGTGATCCTCGGACTCGGCCAGATGCCGGACCGTCCGGTAGCCCTCGAACATGTCGCCGACATTGTAGACGATGGGATAGGCGAGCCGGCGACCGATGTTGGCGTAGAAGTGCGCGGCGTCGGAGGCCAGTACGACCCAGCCCCGCGCGGTCCGGACCCGGACGATCTGCAGGCCGTCCGAATGGCCGCCGACCCGGTGGAAGGTGATCCCCGGACACAGCGTGTCGTTGGTCTCGCGGAAGCGGACGCGGTCCTCGAACAGGCGGTCCACCATCGCCTTGACGTCCTCGGCGGCGAAGGGGTGGCGGACCTCCGGGTGGCACATGCACCGGCCGGTGCAGAACGCCATCTCGCGTTCCTGGACGTGGAAGCGGGCGTTCGGGAACAGGTCGTGGTTGCCGGCGTGGTCGTAGTGCAGGTGGGTCAGGACGACGTCCTCGACCCGCAGCGGGTCGACCCCGATCCGCGCCAGGCCCTCCTCGACCGGCCGAACGATGCTGCGGCCCCGCTTCGTCGCCATTGCGCGGTCGAAGCCGGTATCGACCACGATCGTTCGGCCACCGCCGACGACGACCCAGACGAAGTAATCGATCGGCATCGGACCGTCGTGGATGTCCCCGCCGATGAAGTTCTCGCGGGCCATACGGTGATGATGCGCGTACTTGATCGCGTAGATCTCGTAGATCTCTGCGTCCATGCGGGCGTTTCCTTCGGGCGGCCGGTTGACCCGGCTCATCCTCGCGGATGCCTCTCATCCGCGGGCCGAATGGAGCACATCGTCGGACAATCTGTCAATCTGGCAAAAACGGGGCGGACGACGCCGATCCTCGACCCTGCAGAGGGGATCGGTGATCGGCTCCCGGTCCGATCAGGCCTGCGCGCTGGCGCGGCGCATCGCGAAGCCGAACACCCAGAGGGACAGGCCGAGATTGATCGCCGCCACGGCCAGCATCACCTCCAAGAGCGGCAGGAGGCCGAACCATTCCGCGACGTAGCCGCAGGCCAGGGGGGTGATCGCCTGCCCGAGGAGCGGGAGGCGGGCGAGCCGGCCCATCGCGGCCGCGTATTCGCGCTGTCCGTAGAGCGCCAGGGGCAGCGTGCCCCGCACGACGGTGCGCATGCCGTTGCCGGCGCCGTAGAGCAGCATCGCGAGCCACGCCAGCGACGGCATCGTCGCCAGGAGCAGGAGACCCAGCCCGACGCTGGCGCTCGACAGCAGCAGGGACCAGGCCGGATGGGCGCGGCGGCCGAGGGCGAGCTCGACGACGCGCACGCCGACCTGAGCGGGACCGATCAGGCCGGTCAGGGCCACCGCGGCGGTCGCGCCGACACCCTGCGCCTGCAGAAGGTTGAGCAGTTGCACCGAGGCGGCGGTCATGATCATCGCCGCCATCGTGAAGGTCACGGCGAGCAGGCGCTCGGCCGGCAGGCGCGCCGCCTCGGTCGAGCCGGCCGGCTCGTAGGGCCGGGGTGCCACAGCGGGCTCGACCGCGGCCCGGCTCCGCGCCGGGAGGGCCCAGGCGAAGAGCGGGACCACGAGGGCGACGGACAGGATCGCGTAGGTGAGGCAGGCCCCGCGCCAGCCGACATGGTCGACAAGGAACCGCGTGTCCGGCCAGCAGAGCGAGACCGCGAAGCCCGACGAGATCGCGATCTGGGTCATCGCCCCCCGCGCGTTGGCGCCGTAGGCCTGGCCGATCGCCGCGAAGAGCGGGTCGTAGAGCGCGGCCGACATGCCGAGACCGGCGACCACCCACGCGAGCAGGAAGACCGGCAGGGTCTGCGCGAGGGCCATCAGCACGAGACCGGCCGCGATGATCGTGGCGCCGGCGATCAGGACCGGCCGGCCGCCGTGACGCCGGATCATGCGGCCGACGAAGGGCGCCGGCAGGCCCGACACGAAGATCGCGAGCGAGAGCGCGCCCACCACCATCGCCTGCGGCCAGCCGGTCTCGGCCACGATCGGGTCCGAGACGACCGCGGTGAGGAAGAACGTGCCGCCCCACAGGACGATCTGCGTCACGCCGAGGGCGACGTTACCGGCGATGGTCGGACTCGGCAGCGTATCGGGCGGCTCGGAGCCGCGCGCGGTTGGGGCGCCGGGCACGATGATGCTGTCTCCGTTCGGTCGCGGTCAGGGCTGCTGGGCCTCGACCTTCACTAGCGCGCTGCCGCGCCCCGCAGCCCCGCAATCCTCGATCTGCAGCCGTGCACGGGGTTCGGAGGTGACGGCGGGGTCGACGGCGACCGGCCTCAGGGCCGCGACGGATCCTCCGGCAGGAACCGCGCCACCGCGTCGTGGATCGTCGCGGCGATCTCCGCTTCCCGACGCTCGAATTCGTCGAGCAGGCCGGACACGGCGACCGCCAGCGGGCGGCCCTTGCTGTCGATGCGCCGGGGCAGCGGGACCGCGATCGAGCCGGCGCCCGGCGTGACGAGCCCGCGGGAGAGGAAGTGCCCGTCCCGCCGCAGCCGCGCCAGGTTGGTCAGGACGGCCGCGACCGCGATCGGCGGCTGCTCGGCCGGCGCCTCCGCGTTCGTGCGGCGGACCAGCGGACCGATCTCGGCCTCCGGGCTGTCGGCGAGGAGCGCGGTGCCGGTCGCCGACCAGACGACGAGGCGGCGCGTCCCGGGCGGGACGTGGAAGCGCATGGCGGTGCGGGCCTGCAGGACGTGGACGTACTGCGAGAAGATCGCGTTGCGCGCGGCGAGGATCACGGTCCCGCCCGTGCGCTCCGACAGGTGCTCGAGCATGCGCACGAGGCTGCCGTCTCGCACCGGTCCCTTGTCGAGCCACGCGCCGAGGAGCGCCACCCGGGGCGACGGCAGGAAGCTGCGACTTGCCGGGTCGTAGTCGAGATAGCCGAGCCGGACGAGGCTCTTCAGGAGCACCGACGTCGAGGATTGCGGGACGTTCAGCCGCTCGGCGATCTCGGAGACCCGGGCCTCCCGCTGGATCTGGTCGAACAGCTCCAGGATCTGGAGCACCCGCCCGGCGGACTTCACCAAGGTCACATCCGAGCCGGCAGGGTCGGCCCCCACCGTCAGGTCGGTGGACGCGGTGCCCCGCGGAGCGATGCGCTCAACCATGACGCGACGCGCGAAACGACGGTCCCGGAGACCGCACGGCTCGAAGCGGCCCTGGTCGCCCACGCGCGGATCCGTGGTGATCGCGGCGCATCGCCGGCACGTTCCCTCCTCCGTCGCGCCGCCAGCCCGCGCCGCTCGCCGGCAGTATAGATCCGGCATGGCCGGCGCCTTCCATCACACATGTGATATTCTTCAGCATATGGGCGATGGCTGTTGAAGCCGGGTGCGCGCTCTGCCCTACTCGTGCGCGGTGTCGGACTCGGCTGACCGACCGGCACCGGGAGACCGCGCGGCAAGTGCGGCCCTGTTCGGGAGGAATGCCGATGTCGCTCCGTCACGCGGCCGTCGCCGCGCGCCTCCTCGTCGCCGCGCTGCTGCTCCCGGCCTTCGGCGGCGCGGCGTGGGCCGAGACGACCTCCGTCCGCATCGGCCTCCAGTACGGCCTCGTCTACCTGCCGGTGATGATCGCGCAGAGCGAGAGGCTGTTCGACAAGCGCGCGAAGGAAGCCGGGCTCGACGGCCTGACCGTGACGCTGACCCGCTTCAGCGGCTCGACGGCGATGAACGACGCGCTGCTCTCCGACAGCGTCGAACTCGGCACCCTCGGCTCGGCCGGCGCCCTGATCGCCTGGGACAAGACCCGCGGGAGCCAGCAGATCAAGAGCCTCACGGCCCTGAGCTCGGTCGTCTACACGCTGTTCACCGGCAAGCCCGGCGTGACCGCACTGAAGGACTTCACCTTCGGCGACAAGATCGCGGTCCCGGCCTTCAACTCGCCCCAGGCGATCCTTCTGCGGGTCGCGGCGGCGCAGCAGCTCGGGGACGCCGCCAAGGCCGACGCGCTCATGGTGAGCCTGCCCCATCCGGACGCCACCGCGGCGATGCGCGCCGGACAGGGGATCGCCGGCTACTTCGCGACGCCACCCTTCACCCAGGTGCTGCAGGCGGATCCCAAGATCCGGACCGTCATGACCTCGACCGGCCTGATCGGCAGCGGCGACATCACCGCCGCGACCCTGAACGCCAAGCAGGGCTTCGTCGACGCGAACCCGAAGGTCGCGCAGGCGATCCGCGCCGGGATGGAGGACGCGGTGGCGCTGATCCGCAGCGACCCCAAGCGCGCGGCGTCGATCTATCTCGCGTCCGAGCAGGTTCAGATCGACCGCGCGCAAGTGGAGGCGATCCTGACCGACGGGTCCATCGTCTACGACGTGGCCCCGAAGGGCATGGTCGCCCTCGCCAAGGCGATGGCGACGCAGGGCTTCCTGCGGAAGGTGCCGCGGGACTGGCAGGAGATCTTCTTCCCCGGCCTCGAGGGCCGCGACGGGAGCTGAGCGGCGGGGATCACGCGCCGCCCGCACGTTCCGCCGCTCACGGAGCAACGATGCACAGTTTCCGCTTCAGCGCCGAGCCGCTCCCGCCCGAGGCCGAGGCCGCGCGCGCCTCCGTCCGCGCCTTCCTCGACGCGGAAAGGTCGGCCGGGCATTTCGTGCCGCACCGGACCTCGTGGACGACCTTCGACGCCGCCTTCAGCCGGCGCGCGGGGGCCGCGGGCCTCATCGGCCTGACGATGCCGGAGGCCTATGGCGGCCACGGCCGCTCCGGCCTCGTCCGCTTCGTCGTCACCGAGGAGATGCTGGCGGCCGGCGCCCCCTGCGGCGCGCACTGGATCGCCGACCGCCAGTCGGGGCCGCAGATCCTGCGGCACGGCACCGAGGCGGCCAAGCGGGCGATCCTGCCGCGCATCTGCCGGGGCGACTGCGCCTTCGGCATCGGCATGAGCGAGCCGAATTCCGGCTCGGACCTCGCCGCCGTGCGGACCCGCGCGGTCCGCGACGGCGACGATTGGGTGATCAACGGCTCCAAGATCTGGACGACGAACGCCCATCAGGTCGACTACCTGCTGGCCCTGGTCCGGACCGGTGAGCCGGGGCCGGACCGCCACGGCGGGCTGACCCAGTTCATCATCGACATGGCGGCCGCCGGGGTGACGGTGCGGCCGATCCTCGACCTGTCGGGCCATCACGAGTTCAACGAGGTGTTCTTCACCGATTACCGCGTCCCCGACGCGATGCGGGTCGGCGACGAGGGCGCGGGCTGGGGTCTCGTCACCGAGGAACTCGCCTTCGAGCGCTCGGGGCCCGACCGGTTCCTGTCGGATTACCGGCTGCTCGTCGAACTCGTCGACCGGATCGGGCCGGAGCCGGACCGGTTCCAGGCGGTCGAGACGGGGCGGATGGTGGCGCAGCTCACCGCGCTGCTGGGCATGTCGGCCTCGGTGGCCCGCCTCCTCGACCAGGGCGTCGTGCCGGGCGTCGAGGCGGCGCTCGTCAAGGATGTCGGCAACGGCTTCGAGCGCGCGGTGCCGGAGATCGCCCGGCGCCTCGTGCCGGTCGAGCCGAGCCTCGCGGCCCAGGGCGACGCCTTCCGCGAGGCGCTGGGCGGCGTGACCCTGCGGGCGCCGTCCTTCACCCTGCGCGGCGGGACCCGCGAGGTCCTGCGCGGCGTCATCGCCCGGGGACTGGGGCTGCGATGAGCCGGACGGACCACGCCGAGGCCGGCGATGATGTCGCCGGGATCGTCCTCGATCAGGTCGAGCGGCTGCTCGCCCAGCACCTCACGCCGGCGCTGCTGGCGGCCTGCGACGGGGCCGCGGGCGCGGCCGCCTGGCCGGCCGATCTCTGGGCGGCGCTCGCCGAGAGCGGCCTGCCGCTGGCCCTGGTGCCCGAAGCGGAGGGCGGGATCGGCCTCGCCGCCACGACCGCGGCCCGGCTGATCCGGCGCTGCGGCCGGGCCGCCCTCCCGATGCCCCTGCCGGAGACCGTCGCGGGCGCGGCGCTCTGGGCTGCCGCGGGGGGACCGGTGGGCGACGACGCCCTGTCGCTGGTCCCGGGCGGTGGCCCGATGCGGATCGCGCCGCACGCGGAGGGCTTCGTCCTGGACGGACGGGTCGCGCAGGTGCCCTGGGGCGGTTCGGTCGCGTCCCTGCTCCTCGACGCCGTCGACGCGGCGGGCGAGCCGCACCTCGTGCGGGTCGCCGCGCCCGGTACGCTCCGCGACACGCACCACAACCTCGCGGGCGAGCCGCGCGACACGCTCGACCTGACCGGCTGCACCGTCCCGGCCGAGGATGTCCGCGCCGCGCCGGGCTGGGCGACCGGCACGGGCGTGCCGTCCGTCGAGGCGGCCGGCGCCTGGGTCCGGGCGCAGCAGATGGTGGGCGCCCTGGAAACCTGCCTCGCCTCCGCCCTCGACCACGCCCAGGAGCGGCAGCAATTCGGCCGGCCGCTCGCCAAGTTCCAGACGATCCAGCACATGCTGGCCGAGGCCGCGGGCCACGTCGCGGCGGCGACCGCGGCCGCCGATCTCGCGGCCGCCTGCTGGGGCGATCCGCGCTTCGTCCTCGCGACCGCGATCGCCAAGGCACGCTGCGGCGAGGCGGCGGGGCACGTCGCGGCGATCGGCCACCAGATCCACGGGGCCATGGGCTTCACCCAGGAGCACCCGCTCCACCGCGCGACGCGGCGGCTCTGGTCCTGGCGCGACGAGTTCGGATCCGACGCCCTCTGGCAGGAGCGGATCGGGCGCGCGGTCTGCGCGGGCGGCGGCGCGGCCCTCTGGCCGATGCTGGTCCGGCTGCGGGGCGGTGCCGGCTGAGATGGGAGAGCTGTGCGTGCCGGATCACTCCGCCGAGACTCACTCCGCCGAGACGAACACGGCCGGGCCGCTCGCGGGCGTGCGGGTGGTCGACCTGACCAGCGTGATCATGGGCCCGTCGGCGACCCATATCCTAGCCGATCTCGGCGCCGACGTGATCAAGATCGAGACGCCGGAGGGCGATTCCTTCCGGCATTACCGGCCCGCCCGGGGTGCCGGGATGGGCGGCAACTTCCTGCACCTCAACCGCAACAAGCGCAGCGTCCGCCTCGACCTGAAACGGCCCACGGCGCGCGCGGCTCTGGACCGGCTGATCGCCACGGCCGACGTGTTCGTCCACTCGATGCGGCCCGACGCGATCCTGCGCCTGGGCTACGGCTACGAGCGCGTGCGCGCGCTCAAGGCCGACATCGTGTTCTGCGGCGCCTACGGGTTCGGGGCCGACGGCCCCTACGCCCACAAGGCGGCCTACGACGATCTGATCCAGGCGGGCTCCGGTCTCGCGGCGCTCCAGACCGCCGCATACGGCCAGCCCGGCTACCTGCCCACGGTGCTGTGCGACAAGATCGCCGGGCAGGCCATCGCCTGCGCGATCCTTGCGGCCCTCTACGAGCGCCGGGCCGGCGGCGGCGGGCAGGCGGTCGAGGTGCCGATGTTCGAGACGATGGTGGAGTTCAACTTCGTCGAGCACATGGTCGGCTACGCCTTCGAGCCGCCACTCGGTCCGCCGGGCTTCAACCGGGTCCTGAGCCCGCGGCGCAAGCCCTACCGGACCCGGGACGGCCACGCCTGCATCCTGCCCTACTCGGACCGGAACTGGCGCGACTTCTTCATCCACACCGGCCGACTCGAATTCGTGGACGACCCGCGCTTCGCGCCGCTCGCCGTGCGGGTCGAGAACATCGAGATCCTCTACGCGCTGGTGGAAGAGGAGGCGCCGCGCAGGACCACCGCCGAGTGGGTGGCGTTCTGCGATTCGGTGAGCATCCCGTGCATGCCGGTCCTCGGCCTGGAGGACCTGCCGGAGGACGCGCACCTGAAGGCGGTGGGCTTCTTCGGCACAGCCGAGCACCCGAGCGAGGGCCGCTACCGCACCATGCGCCGGCCGGTCTCGTTCAGCGGCAGCCGCTTCGCGATCCGCCGCCACGCGCCCCGGCACGGCGAGCACACCGCCGAGGTCCTGGCCGAGGCCGGGCTCGCACCGGCCGAGATCGCCGCCCTGATCGACGCGCCGGACAGTTCCGATGCCGCGCCCCTGGAGGCCGCCCGATGAGTGCTGAAGCCGAGATCCGAGACGCCGCCGAGGACCTGCTGTTCTCCGTCGCCGACGGTGTGGCGACCATCACGCTGAACCGGCCCGAGCGGAAGAACGCCTTCACCTTCCCGATGATCGAGGCCTGGACGGCGGCCCTGCAGCGCTGCCGCGCCGACGCGGCGATCCGCGTCGTGGTGGTGACCGGCGCGGGCTCGGCCTTCTGCAGCGGCGGCGACATCGTCGAGATGGGCGAGCGCCTCGACCAGACGCCGGCCCGGCGCAAGGAGGAGCTGTACGGGCGGATCCAGCGCATCCCGCTGACGCTGGAGGATCTCGACAAGCCGGTGATCGCCGCCCTGAACGGCGTGGCGACCGGCGCCGGCCTCGACCTCGCCCTGATGTGCGACCTGCGCTTCGCCGCCAGGAGCGCCCGCTTCGCCGAGACCTACGTGCGGGTCGGCCTCGTACCCGGCGCGGGCGGTGCCCATTTCCTGCCCCGCCTCGTCGGGACCGCGAAGGCGCTGGAGCTGTTCTTCACCGGCGATTTCGTCGACGCCGACGAGGCCCTGCGGATCGGCCTCGTCAACGGCGTCCACGCCGATGCGGACCTGATGCCGGCGGTGGCGGCGCTCGCGCGCAGGATCGCCCAGGCGCCGCCGCTGACGCTGAGCCTGATCAAGCGCGCCGTCTACCAGGGTATGCGCAACGACCTGCGCACCAACCTCGACCTGATCTCCTCGCACTACGCCGTCGTCACCGCGACGCCCGAGCATCGGGAGGCCGTGCAGGCCTTCATCGGGGCGCGCGACAGGACCTGACGAGTCGGGGCCCAGTCCCGTTGCCGCCCGCATCAAGACAGAAACGTTTGTGCGGGCGACATCTTCCCCCCGGCGTCGCACTTTCGCGCTTGTCGCCACCGCGCTCACCTGCAAGTCTATCCAAAATTCAATCCGCGCAACGACGCGGGCTCAGGTCTGGGAGGACGCGATGACGGCTCGGATTCTCGGTGCGCTCGTGTGTGCGCTCGCCTTCGTCACGCCGGCCGCGGCGCAGAGCCCGATCGTCATCAAGTTCAGCCACGTCACCACCACCGACACGCCCAAGGGCCAGGGCGCCGAGCGGTTCAAGCAACTCGCCGAGGAGCGCACCAAGGGTGCGGTGAAGGTCGAGATCTACCCCAACAGCACGCTCTACAAGGACAAGGAGGAGGTGGAGATGCTCCAGCTCGGCGCCGTGCAGATGCTGGCGCCGTCCACGAGCAAGTTCGGGCCCCTCGGCGTGAAGGAGTTCGAGGCCTTCGACCTGCCCTACATCTTCCCCAACGAGCAGGTGCTGCGGCGCGTCCAGGACGGGCCGATCGGCCAGGGCCTGTTCAAGAAACTCGAGACCAAGGGGATCAAGGGCCTCGGCTACTGGGACAACGGCTTCAAGATCCTCACCGCCAACAAGCCGATGCACGCCCCCGAGGACGTGAAGGGCCTGAAGTTCCGGATCCAGTCCTCGAAGGTTCTGGAGGCGCAGTTCAAGCAGCTCGGGGCGCTGCCGCAGGTGCTCGCCTTCTCCGAACTCTACCAGGCGCTGCAGACCGGCGTGGTCGACGGCCAGGAGAACCCGCCGTCGAACGTGACGACCCAGAAGCTCAACGAGGTGCAGAAGCACGCCACGCTGACCTATCACGGCTACATCGGCTACGCGGTCATCGTGAACAAGGGCTTCTGGGACGGCCTGCCCACCGACATCCGCACGACGCTCGAGGGCGCCATCAAGGACGCGACCGCCTACGAGCACGAGATCGCCGACAAGCAGAACGAGAAGGCGCTGGCCGATATCCGCGCCACCGGCAAGACCGAGGTCTACACCCCGACCGAGGCCGAGAACGCCGCGTGGCGCAAGGCCCTGGCGCCGGTCCAGCGCGAGATGGCCTCCCGCGTCGGCAAGGATCTGGTCGCGGCGCTGAACAAGGAAGCCGAGGCGGCGCCGAACAACTGATCCCGCCGCCGTACCCGGACCGACCATGTTGCTGAAACTGCTCGATCGGCTCGAAGAGGTGCTGATCGGAACCCTGATGGCGGCCGCGACCGTCATCACCTTCGCCACGGTGGTGCACCGGTTCCTCTCCGGCATCCCGGCGCTGCAGGACTACACCGACCGGATCGACTTCGGCTGGTCGCAGGAACTTTGCATCTACATGTTCATCTGGGTCGCCAAGTTCGGCGCGGCCTACGGCGTGCGCACCGGCATCCACGTCGGCGTCGACGTGCTGGTCAACCGCCTGCCGCCGGGCGCGCGCCGGGTGATGGTCCTGGTCAGCCTCGCGGCGGGCGCCCTGTTCACCGGGATCGTCGGCACGCTCGGCACGAACTTCGTCTGGCGCATCGGCCACACCGATCAGACGACGCCCGACATGGAGATCCCGGTCTGGATCGTCTACCTCGCGATCCCGCTCGGCTCCTACCTGATGTGCTTCCGCTTCCTGCAGGTCGCGTGGAGCTACTGGAAGACCGGGCACCTGCCCGCCCGCGACCACGCCCATGTCGACGGCGTCCCGACCGTCGAGGGCGTCGACCCGATCCAGCTCGGCCGCGAGGGAGGCCCGGCATGAGCGGCCTGATCATCTTCGGGCTGCTCATCGCCCTCATGCTCACCGGCATGCCGATCTCGATCGCGCTCGGCCTGACGGTGCTGACCTTCCTGTTCACCCTCACGCAAGTGCCGATCGAGAGCGTCGCGCTCAAGCTGTTCACGGGGATCGAGAACTTCTCGATCATGGCGATCCCGTTCTTCATCCTCGCCGGCAACTTCCTGGCCCATGGCGGCGTGGCGCGGCGGATGATCGCCTTCACGACCTCGCTCGTCGGGCACTGGCCGGGCGGACTCGGCCTCGCCGGGGTGGTCGCCTGCGCGCTGTTCGCGGCCGTGTCGGGGTCGAGCGTGGCGACCGTGGTGGCGATCGGCTCGATCATCCTGCCCGCCATGGTGGCCGAGGGCTACCCGCGGCGCTTCGGCGCCGGGGTGATCACCACCTCGGGGGCGCTCGGCATCCTCGTGCCGCCCTCGATCATCCTCGTGCTCTACGGGGTGTCGACGAATTCCTCGATCGGCAACCTGTTCCTGGCCGGCGTGATGCCCGGCATCGTCCTGTCGGCGATGCTGGCGAGCGTCACCTTCGTCATCGCCAAGCGCCGCGGCTATCCACGGATGCCGAAGGCGTCCTGGGCCGAGCGCCTGCGCGCCTTCCGCGAGAGCGCCTGGGGCCTGTTCCTCGTGGTGATGGTGATCGGCGGCATCTACGCGGGCATCTTCACCCCGACAGAGGCGGCCGCGACGGCGGCCGTCTACGCCTTCGTCATCGCGGTGTTCGTCTACCGCGACCTGAAGCTGTCGGACGTGCCCCGCGTGCTCCTCGCCTCCGCCAACATGAGCGCGATGCTGCTCTACATCATCACCAACGCGGTGCTGTTCTCGTTCCTGATGACGTCGGAGAACATCCCGCAGACGATGGCGGCGTGGCTGATCGCCATGAACTTCAGCCCGCTGGTCTTCCTGCTCGTCGTCAACATCATCCTGCTGATCGCCGGCAACGTGATGGAGCCGTCCTCGATCCTCCTGATCATGGCGCCGATCCTGTTCCCGATCGCGGTCAAGCTCGGGATCGACCCGATCCATTTCGGGATCATCATGGCGGTCAACATGGAGGTCGGCCTGTGCCACCCGCCGGTCGGGCTCAACCTCTACGTGGCGAGCGGGATCGCCCATATGGGCATCTCCGAGCTGACCGTCGCGGTGCTGCCCTGGCTCCTGACGATGCTGGCCTTCCTGGTCCTGGTGACCTACTGGCCCGCCCTGTCCCTGTGGCTCCCGCGGGCGCTCGGGACGATGTGACGGCCTGATGACCGGCGGAAGGATCTGATCGTCACGCTCGGCGCCGGGACGGCCGCTCCGGGCGCCCGTCCCGATCGCACCGGCAGGAAGCCTGAGCATCCCTGCCGTGCCCGGAAACCGCAGGTCAGGCAGGCTGCGCGACCGCGGTGCTGCTGTGCCGCAGGGTCAGCGACAGGCAGACGATCGCGAGGACGCAGGCCGCCAGCAGGAGAATAAAGCAGCCGTTCCAGCCGTAATGGTCGGTCGTGTAGCCGACCAGCGCGCTCGCCGCGACGGAGCCGCCGAGATACCCGAACAGGCCCGTGAAGCCCGCCGCCGTCCCGGCCGCCTTCTTGGGCACGAGCTCGAGGGCCTGGAGGCCGATCAGCATCACCGGCCCGTAGATCAGGAAGCCGATGCAGATCAGGGCCGCGAGGTCGACGCCCGGATTGCCCTCGGGATTGAGCCAGTAGACCAGCGTCGCCGCCATGACGCCGAACATGAACACCACGCCCGTCGCGCCCCGGTTGCCGCGGAACAGCTTGTCGGACAGCCAGCCGCAGAGAAGGGTACCGGGAATGCCGGCCCACTCGTAGAGGAAGTAGGCCCAGGAGGTCTTGTCGACCGAGAAGTGCTTGGCCTCCTTCAGGTAGGTCGGCGCCCAGTCCAGCACGCCGTAGCGGAGCAGGTAGACGAAGACGTTGGCGAAGGCGATGTACCAGAGCATCCGGTTCTTCAGCACGTGCTCGACGAAGATCTCGCGCGTGGAGAACTCGCGCTCGTGGTTCGCGTCGTAGCCGTCCGGATAATCGTCCTTCCAGGCTTCCACGGAGGGCAGCCCGCAGGATTGCGGCGTGTCGCGCATGGTGATGAAGGCGAAGACAGCGACGCCGAGCGCCACGGCGGCGGGCACGTAGAACGCCGCGTGCCAGTCGTTGAACCAGGCCAGGCCGAGCAGGAAGAGCGGGCCGATCAGGCCGCCGCCGACGTTGTGCGCCACGTTCCAGACCGAGACGACGCCGCCGCGCTCCTTCTGGGACCACCAGTGCACCATCGTGCGGCCGCTCGGCGGCCAGCCCATGCCCTGGAACCAGCCGTTGAGGAACAGCAGCACGAACATGATGCCGACGCTGGAGGTCGCCCAGGGCACGAAGCCGAACAGGAACATCACCAGCGCCGAGAGCACGAGGCCGATCGGGAGGAAGTAGCGCGGGTTCGAGCGGTCCGAGACCATGCCCATCAGGAACTTGGACAGGCCGTACGCGATGGCGACGGCGGAGAGCGCGGTGCCGAGCTCACCGCGGCTGTAGCCCTGCTCGACGAGGTAGGGCATCGCCAGCGAGAAATTCTTGCGCAGCAGGTAATAGCCCGCATAGCCGAGGAAGATGCCCGCGAAGATCTGCCAGCGCAGCTTGCGGTAGGTCGGATCGACACGATCCGTCTGAATGGGTGGCCTGTGGGCCGCGGGAGCGAGAAAGCCGATCATGGCGCGCCTTGGTGCTTGAGACCGCGGACGGACCCGGGCTCATCCCGGGCGCATCTCGGATTGGACGGGGTGCTGAGGTGCCGCGCTCAGCGTCGTGACGAAGCGGCGCGCCGACGCGCGATCCGCGGGTCCGGTCTCGACCTGTGGCGATGGTGGGCGGCACGGTCCCGTCGCGGCATCGTTTCCTCCTGTGATGCGGCGCCTCTCCGGCTCGGCCGGGTCGCCGTCTGGCGATTCTGCTGCACCCGCGCCGGACTCAGCCGGCGGCGGCCATCGCGCCGTCGGGGCGGCCGGTCATGGCCGCGATCCTCGCCCGGAGCGCCGCGACCTCGTCGGGCGAGAAGGCGAGACCGAGCTTGGACCGGCGCCAGAGGACGTCCTCGGCGGTGCGGGCCCATTCCCGGTCCATCATCCAGCGCAGCTCGCCCTCGTGGAGGCCGTGTCCCAGATCGGGCCCGAGATTCGAGGCGATGCGCAGCGCGTCCGTCCCGTAGGCGGCCACCATGCGCTGGACCGTGGCGGCACCGAGCCGGGGCGCGGCGCGGGCGAGGCGCGCCTCGAGCTCGGCCACCCCGTCCACCGGGAAATCGCCGCCCGGCAGTGCGGCGCCCCCGGTCCAGGAGCGGCCGCGCGCGCCGAGGCGCTGGCCGATCTCCTTCAGGGCATCCTCGGCCAGCTTGCGGTAGGTGGTGATCTTGCCGCCGAAGATGTTCAGCACCGCCGCCTCGCCGGCCGCGCCGTCCGTCTTCAGCACGTAGTCGCGCGTCGCCTCCTGCGCCGCGGAGGCGTGATCGTCGTAGAGGGGGCGCACCCCCGAGAAGGTCCAGACGATGTCGTCCCGGCGAAGCGGCGTCGCGAAGTACTCGCTGGCGGCGCTCAGGAGATAGGCGATCTCCTCCTCGGTGATCGCCGCGTCGGCGGGATCGCCGGAGAAGTCACGGTCCGTCGTGCCGACGAGCGTCGTGTCGTTCGCGTAGGGGATCGCGAAGATGATGCGCCCGTCCGCGTTCTGGAAGATGAAGGCCCGGTCGTGGTCGTAGAGCTTGCGCATCACGATGTGCGAGCCCTGCACGAGCCGCACGTGCTTGGCCTCGCTCCGACCGAGCGGGCCCTGGATCACCCGGTCGACCCAGGGGCCGGCCGCGTTGACGAGGAAGCGCGCGGCGATCTCCTCCTCGCGGCCGGTCCGAAGCTCGCGCCGGACGATGCGCCAGAGATCGCCCTCGCGCCGGACCGAGACGACGCGGGTCCCCACCGCGATCTCGGCGCCCCGCGCCTCGGCGTCGCGCGCGTTGAGCACCACCAGGCGCGTGTCGTCGACGCGCGCGTCCGAGTACTCGAACCCGCGCCGGAACTCGGATTTCAGCGGGGCGCCGATCGGGCCGGAGAGGTCCACGGGGCGCGTGCCGGGCAGACGCTTGCGGCCGCCGAGATGGTCGTAGAGGAACAGGCCGATCCGCAGCAGCCAGGCCGGACGCAGGCCCGCGTGGAGCGGCAGGACGAAGCGCAGCGGGCGCACGATGTGGGGCGCGATCCCCCAGAGCACCTCGCGCTCGGCCAGCGCCTCCCGCACGAGGCGGAACTCGTAGTGCTCCAGGTAGCGTAGACCGCCGTGGATCAGCTTGGTCGACCATGACGAGGTGCCGCTGCCCAGGTCATTCTGCTCGGTCAGCGACACCGAGTATCCCCGGCCGCCCGCGTCCCGCGCGATGCCGCAGCCGTTGATCCCCCCGCCGATGACGGCAACGTCGAACGTCCGCATGATCCTCCCCCTCTCGTGCCGCGGCGTCGGACGCGCGGCTGCGAAAGCGGAGGAATTGAATACGAAACCAAAGGAAAGTCAATCGAAACCAATACGCTCAGCGACCGGTTTCGACGAGCCGCACTCCGGACGCGCGGCACAGGTCGCGCAGCGTGTCGCTGGGGCAGCGATCGGTCACGAAGGTGCCGACCTGGCTGAGCTGGGCGAGCCGGACCGGCGCGCTGCGCTCGAACTTGGTGGAATCGGCGACCAGCACGACGTGGCGGGCGTTGGCGATGATCGCCTGCGCGACCCGGACCTCGCGATAGTCGAAGTCGAGGAGGGCCCCGTCCTCGTCGATCGCCGAGGCGCCGATCACCGCGAAATCGACCTTGAACTGGCGGATGAAATCCACCGCCGCCTCCCCGACGATCCCCCCATCCGAGCGGCGGATCAGGCCACCCGCCACGATGCACTCGATCTCCGGGCTGGGCCGCAGGGCGAGCGCGACGTTGAGGTTGTTGGTGATCACCATGAGGCCGGAATGGCTCAGCAGCGCCCGGGCGACGGCCTCGGTGGTGGTGCCGATATTGATGAACAGCGAGGAGCGGTCCGGGATCAGGTCGGCGGCCGCGCGCGCGATCGCCGCTTTCTCGGGCGCCGCGATCGCGTTGCGTGCCTCGTAGTCGAGGTTCTCGGCGCCCGCGCCGAGCACCGCCCCGCCGTGGATGCGCGAGAGGAGGCGCGCGTCGCACAGGTCATTCAGGTCCTTCCGGATGGTCTGCACGCTGACCGCGAACCGACCGGACAGGGCATCGACCGAGACGCGCCCCTCGATCCGGGCGACGTCCATGATCGCGTTCTGACGCTCCGAGAGCATGCCTTCAGACCTCCGCGCGGCGAAAACGAAACCGGTTTCAGTGCGAACGCGCGAACGATATCGGAAAGCGAAGGCGCGCTCTGAACCGGTCTTCACGCCTAGCGGATTCACCTCCGAGAGGAAACGTCGGGACCCCGAGGCCCGGCCCGGCGGATGTTGACGATGCGCGCCCGCGCGTCGACAAGCGCCGCGATGGAACGGTTTCGATATTCGCATCGATGACGCGCGCGGCCGTCCCGCAGAACTGGTTTCCGGTCGGAGGCGGGGATCTCGGCGACCTGATCCGCGGCCATGACTGGGCGGCGACGCCGCTCGGGGCCATCGCCTCCTGGCCCGCGCCCGTCCGGACCATCGTCCAGACCCTGCTGCTCTCGCCGGTCCCGACGGTGGCGATCTGGGGAAGCGACGGGATCCTTGTCTACAACCGGGGCTACGCGGAGGTCTGCGGCCCGCGCCATCCGGAGGCCCTCGGCGGGCGTCTCCTGGAACTCTGGCCGGAAGCCCGCGCCTTCAACGCGCACGTGATCGCGAGCGGCCTGTCCGGTCGCCCGCTCAGCTTCCGCGCCCAGGAACTGGAGCTCTGGCGACACGGTCGTCCGGAGACGGTCTGGATGGACCTCGACTACACACCCATCCTGGACGACGAGGGGACGCCGATCGGCACGCTCGCCACGGTGCTCGACATCACCGAGCGCGTCCTCAGCGAGCGTCGGATCGCCGAGAACGAGAGCCGCCTCGGCTTCCTCGACCAGCTGGGCCAGGCAACCGCGAACGCCCGCGACGCCGGCACGATCCTGGAGATCACCACGCGCTGCGTCGGCGCGCACCTGAACCTGTCGAACTGCGCCTACGCCGACATGGATCCGGACGGCGACGGCTTCACCATCCGCGGCAACTGGCACGTGCCGACGTCGCCCTCGATCCTCGGGCATTACAGCCTCGCCGATTTCGGCGCCCTGGCCGTCCAGGAACTCAATGCCGGCCGGCCGCTCATCATCAACGACAACGCCGCCGAGCTCGCCCCGCACGAGGCCGACGCCTTCCGGGCGATCGGGATCGCGGCCACCATCTGCATGCCGCTGGTGAAGGACGGACGGCTCGCCGCCCTGATGGCCGTCCACCATGCGCGGCCCCACCGCTGGTCGCGCGCCGAACTCGCGCTCATCCGCGAAGTGACCGAGCGCTGCTGGGCGCATATCGAGCGTGTGGGCGCCGAGGCGAGCCTGCGGCTCAGCGAGGCGCGGCTGCGCGCCCTGGTCCACGCGACCTCCGACGTGGTCTACCGCATGAGCCCGGACTGGCAGGAGATGCGCCAGCTCGACGGTCGCGGCTTCCTGTCCGACATGGCGGAGCCGAGCGTGCGCTGGCTCGACCGCTACGTCGATCCGGCCGACAGGCCCGAGGTCATGGCCGCCGCCGACGACGCGGTCCGCCGCAAGGGCCTGTTTGAACTCGAGCACCGGGTCCGACGCGCCGACGGCGGCGTGGGCTGGACGCTGTCGCGCGCCGTGCCGCTGATCGATCGGCACGGGACCGTCACCGAGTGGTTCGGGATGGCCAGCGACGTCACCTTCCGCCACGAGGCCGACGCGCGGCTCAGGGAGAGCGAGGCCCGATTCCGCGCCATGGCGGACGACGCGCCGGTGATGACCTGGATCACCGACGAGACCGGGGCGTGCATCTACCTCAACCGGCGCTGGTACGAGTTCACCGGGCAGGCCGAGGCCGAGGCGCTCGGCCTCGGCTGGCTGGACGCGATCCATCCCGACGATCGCGCCCACTCCGAGCAGGTGTTCCTGGCGGCGAACACCGACCGGGCGTCGTTCCGCCTCGAATACCGCCTCCGGGACAGGGACGGCCGGTACCGCTGGGCGCTCGACGCCGCGTCACCGCGGTTCGCCTCCGACGGCGCGTTCCTCGGCTATTTCGGCTCGGTCATCGACATCGACGAGCGCCGCGAGGCCGAGGCGCGGCTGCGCACGCTCACCGACGTCGTGCCGGCCTTCGTCTGGTTCGCCTCGCCGGACGGCCGGCTGCATTACCTGAACGACCGCTGGTGCGCGTATACCGGCCTCGACACGCAGGCGTCGCTGCCCGATGGCTGGATCGAGGCGGTGCATCCGGACGATCGCGCGCGGACGGCAGCGGTCTGGGCGGACGCGCGCGAGCGGGGCGTCACCTACGAGATCGAGGTGCGCTATCGGCGGCGCGACGGCGCGTATCGCTGGTACATGGCCCGGGCCGAACCGCTGCGCGATCCCGGAGGGACGATCACCGCCTGGTTCGGGACATCGACCGACATCCACGACCGCAAGCTCGCCGAAGACGGTCTGCGCGAGCTGAACGAGACCCTGGAGAGCCGTGTCGCCGAGCGCACCGGAGAGCTGCTCAAGACCGAGGAGGCGCTGCGCCAGTCGCAGAAGATGGAGGCCGTGGGCCAGCTCACCGGCGGCGTGGCGCACGACTTCAACAACCTGCTCACCATCATCCGCTCGTCCGTCGACTTCCTGCGCCGGCCCGAGCTGCCCGAGGCGCGCAAGGCCCGCTACCTCGACGCGGTGTCCGACACGGTCGATCGCGCCGCCAAGCTGACCGGCCAGCTTCTCGCCTTCGCCCGCCGCCAGACCCTGGACCCGCAGGTCTTCGACCTCGGCGACCGGTTGCGGGCCGTGGCCGAGCTGCTCGACACGGTGACGGGCGCGCGGATCCGGATCGTCACCGCGATCCCGGCGGTCTCCTGCGCCGTGCGCGCCGACCTGAGCCAGTTCGAGACGGCGCTGGTGAACATCGCCGTCAACGCGCGCGACGCGATGGACGGCGAGGGCACCCTCACGCTGCGATTGACCTGCTCCTGCCCTCTGCCGGCGATCCGCGGGCACGCGGCGAGCGCGCGGCCGTTCGCGGCGATCGCGCTCACCGATACTGGCTCCGGCATCGCCCCGAACGTGCTGGACCGGATCTTCGAGCCGTTCTTCACCACCAAGGAGGTCGGCAAGGGGACGGGCCTGGGCCTGAGCCAGGTGTTCGGCTTCGCGAAGCAGTCCGGCGGCGATGTCGCGGTCGAGAGCGTGCTCGGCGCGGGCACGACCTTCACGCTCTACCTGCCCGAAGTCGCGGCCGAGACCGCGCCGTACGCCGCCGTCGCCCCCGCGGAGCCGGCCTCCCCCATCGGTTCCGGCCAGCGCGTGCTGGTGGTGGAGGACAACGTCGAGGTCGGCACCTTCGCCACGCAGATTCTGGAGGATCTCGGTTACGAGACCACCTGGGCGGCGAATGCCGAGGAAGCCTTGGACCGGCTCGGACCTGAGGGGGCGGAGTTCGACGTCGTGTTCTCGGACGTGGTGATGCCGGGGATGGGCGGGCTGGCCCTCGCGCAGGAACTCAGGCGCCGGATGCCGCGGCTTCCGGTGCTCCTGGCCTCGGGCTACAGCCACGTCCTCGCGCAGGACGGCGCGCACGGGTTCTCGGTCCTGCACAAGCCCTACTCGGCCGAGCAGCTTGGACGCCTGCTCCGGCAAGTCACCGCGCCGAAGCGGGGCGCGACGGCGCCGCCGTGAGCCGCTGCGGCGTGCACGAGCGCGCGCCCGGCTGTTTGCCGATGCAACCGGCGGTGTAAGACGGGCGCCGACGACCCGGACGGATGACGGTGCCGTCCCCCGCGCGCGACCGAGATGACGACGCCTGAACACCCATACGCGCCCGCGACCGGCGACGGCGGCCCGTTCGACGCCGACGGCCTGCGGCTGACGCTCGACGAGGCCGGCATCTGCGGCTGGGCCCTCGACATCCCGACCGGGCGCGTCACGATCCTCCCGTCCTGCATCCGCCTGTTCGGCGTGCCGCCGGACCGCCTCACCACCCTGAACGAGATCCAAGCGCGCGTGCACCCGGACGACCGCGCCGCCCGGGCGGCGGCGATCGGGCGCGCGCTGACGGACGGCGGAAGCTACGAGATCGACTTCCGCGCCGTGCATCCAGACGGACGCGTTCACTGGTTGCGCTCGCGCGGGCGCGTGCAGGTCGATGCCGGCGGCCGGCCGTGCCGGCACCGGGGCGTGGTCTTCAGCATCCACGCGCAGAAGCAGGCCGACGAGGAATTGCGGGCGCGCGAGGCGCACCTGCGCTCGATCCTCGACACGGTGCCCGATGCGATGATCGTCATCGACGAGCAGGCGCAGATCAAGTCGTTCAGCGCGGCCGCCGTGCGCCAGTTCGGCTACGGCTCGGACGAGATGGTCGGGCGGAACGTCAGCGTGCTGATGCCGGAGCCGTACCGCAGCCAGCACGACGCCTACATGGCCCGCTACCTCCGGACGGGCGAGCGCCGGATCATCGGCATCGGCCGCGTCGTGGTCGGCCAGCGCAAGGACGGCTCGACCTTCCCCATGGAGCTGTCGGTCGGCGAGATGCGCTCGGGCGGCGAGCGCTACTTCACCGGCTTCATCCGGGACCTCACCGAGCGGAACGAGACCGAGACGCGCCTGCAGGAGCTGCAGTCCGAGCTGGTGCACATGTCGCGCTTCACCGCCCTCGGCGAGATGGCCTCGACCCTGGCCCACGAGATCAACCAGCCCCTGACGGCGATCGCGAGCTACCTGAAGGGCTGCCGTCGCCTCCTCGGGCGCATGGAGGGTCCCGAGGTGCCCCTCCTCGCCGACGCTGTGAACCAGGCGGCGGACCAGGCCCTGAGAGCCGGGCAGGTGATCCGGCACCTGCGGGATTTCGTGTCGCGCGGCGAGAGCGAGCGCCACATCGAGGGATTGCCGAAGCTGATCGAGGAAGCGAGCGCCCTCGCCCTCGTCGGCGCCAAGGAGAAGGGCGTGCGCGTCCGCTTCGATCTCGACCCGGACGCGCCCCTCGTGATGGCGGTCCGGATCCAGGTGCAGCAGGTCCTGCTCAACCTCATCCGCAACGCGATCGAGGCCATGCAGGACGTCGCCCGGCGCGACCTGACCGTCGCCACGCGGGCGCTGCCCGCCGAGGGCCTGATCGAGGTGCGCGTGTCGGATACCGGGACCGGCATCGCGCCCGAGATCGCCGAGCAGCTCTTCCAGCCCTTCGTGACGACGAAGGCGAACGGCATGGGCGTCGGCCTGTCGATCTGCCGGACCATCGTCGAGGCCCACGGCGGCAAGATCCAGGCCGGACCCGGTCCGGACGGCGGGACGACCTTCCGCTTCACCCTGCGCACCTTCGACCGCGAGGAGATGGCTGATGTCGAGTGACGCGCCGGTGCATATCGTGGACGACGATCTCGCGGTGCGTCAGGCGCTGGCCTTCCTGCTGGCGACCGACGGGCTGACCGTCCGCGTCCACGAGTCCGCGACCGCCTTCCTGGCGGCGGAGTCCGAGCGCGTCGGGTGCGTCGTCACCGACGTGCGCATGCCCGGCATCGACGGTGTCGAGCTCCTGCACCGCCTCCGCCAGCGGGGCAGCCCGCCGCCGGTGATCGTCATGACGGGCCACGCGGACGTCGCCCTCGCGGTCTCGGCCATGAAGGCCGGCGCGGTCGACTTCATCGAGAAGCCGTTCGACGACGAGGTGCTCCTCGCCAGCATCCGCTCGGCCCTGGCGCGGGCTGACCGGACCAGGACGCGCGCGTCCGAGCGCGACGCGGTGCGGGCGCGCCTGGCCGAACTGACCGAGCGCGAGCGGCAGGTGCTGGAGGGTCTGGTCGCCGGCAAGGCCAACAAGGTGATCGGCCTCGATCTCGGCATCAGCCCGCGGACGGTGGAGATCTACCGGGCGAACGTCATGTCCAAGCTCCGGGCCGGCAGCCTCTCCGAACTCGTCCGCATGGCCCTGATCGCGGGGCAGACGGACGGCGACTGAGCGCGGACGCGATCCCGCGGGCGGCCGGTATCCCGGAGACGGATGTCCGAGCCGGGATCCGCGCCGGCGCCGTCTCAGGTCGCGGCCAGCATCCCTTCCCCGAGGAAGGAACCGGGCCCGGGCACGCCGGGCAGGGCGAAGAAATAGCCGCCGCCGATCGGGCGGATGTACTCTTCGAGACCCTCGCCGGAGAGACGGTTCTGCACGGTGATGAATCCGGCGGCGAGGTCGGCCTGGTAGCAGACGAACAGCAGGCCCATGTCCAGCTGGCCGGCGGCGGTCAGCCCGCGGGAATAGTTGTAGCTGCGGCGCAGGATCAGGCTGCCCTCGGTGCCCGGCAGGCGCGGATTGGCGAGGCGGATATGGGCCGCGAGCGAGATCGCCTCGCCGTCCGGGTCGGCGGCGTAGTCGGGGACGTCGCGCTCGTGTCCCTGCCGGAGCGGCGCGCCGCTGCCCTTGTGCCGCCCGATGATGGATTCCTGCTCGCCGAGCGGCGTGCGGTCCCAGCGCTCGACGAGGGTGCGGATGATCCGCACCACCTGGTAGCTCCCACCCGTCGTCCAGGCCGGCTCGTCCTGCCTCACTCCGACCCAGACGTAACGGTCCATCATCCGGAGGTCCCGCACGTCGAGGTTGGCGGTGCCGTCCTTGAAGCCGAGCATGTTGCGCACGGTGTCGGCCCCCATGGTCTTCACCACGTGGGGCGGGAGGAAGCCCTCCATCTTCCAGCGCGGCGTGAGGAGGCCGGGCGTCGCCTTGATGACGTCGCGCAGGGCGTGGATGTTGGTCTCGGCGGTGTTCGAGCAGAACTGGATCAGCAGGTCGCCGTGGCACTGCGCCGGGTCGAGCGCGTCGTTGGGGAAGCGCTCCATCGGCCCGAGATGGCGCGGGCGGGCGCGACCCAGGCCGAACCGGTAGTCGAACAGGCTCGCGCCGACCGAGACGGTGGCGGTGAGATTGTCCGGGAGGATGGTCGGCCCGAGGATGCCGGAATTGCGCGGCGGGAGCTGCGGGTGGAGATCGGGCACGGCACCGCCGCGCGTCAGGAAGGCGAGGCGCTCGGTGAGCGTCCGGAACAGGTGGGGCAGCTCGCCGCGCCGCTCGGCCAGCACGTCGAAGGCGACGTACAGGGCCGCGGCCGGCTGCGGGGTGACGATCCCGGCCTGATGGGGGCCGTAGAAGGGCTGGGCGACGAGCGTCCCTTCCGTGGCGATGGTCGGCGTCGCGTCCTCGGCCCGGGCCGGGCCGACGAGCGCGGCGGCGCCGAGTCCGCCGAGAAGCTGGCGGCGGGTGGTGACCGGTGACGGGAAACGCATCATCGCTCGGCAAGATCTGTGTGTGTTGCCCCCTGTAGCCTCGAACAAAGGCCACAGGGCGGCACCTCGGCAATGATATCAGTCTAGACCCAACCGGCCACGCAGCGTCGACAGATCTTCAGCCAGAAGGGTGATGGGCCCCTTCAGGGCGTTGCGGTCCCGGGCGGTGAGGTTGTCGTAGCTCTGGAAGCCGCCATCCGGACTGCGGTAGCGCGCGAGCAGGTCCTCGACCCGCTTGTAGCTGCGCTCGACCCGGGCCACGAAGTCCCGGTCCGTCAGCAGCGGCCGCAGGAGCGTGAACACCACCTTCGAGCCCTCGATATTGGCCTGGAAGTCCCACAGGTCGGTGCGGCTGTAGCGCTCCTCCTCGCCGCTGATCTTGGTGGCGGCGATCCCCTCGATCAGCGCCGAGGCCGCCCCGACCGCCCGGGCGGGCGGGATGGCGAGCGCCGCGAGTCGGTCGCGCAGGGTCACGGTCTCGGCGGCGAGCCGCTCCGCGATCTCGCCGAGCCCCTCCGTGGTGCCGAGAGTGAACAGCGCCATCTCCAGCCGATGGAAGCCGACGAAGGCGGGATCGCGCTCGCGCAGCTCGAACTCGTCGCTGCGCACGTCGAGACGCTTGATCAGCTCGGGAAACAGGGCCGCCACCGGCTCGATGCGCTCGTAGGGCGCGCGCGCCGGGGCGTAGAGCCGGCGCGCCTCCGCGACCTGCCCGGCCTGGATCGCCGCGACGAAGCGCGCGGTCTCGCGCACGAAGGCGTCGGCCTGGGCCACGACGTAGGTCCTGTAGGCCGCGAGGGCCGCGGCCAGCTCCGGCGGCACCGGCCGGGACGGCCGGGCGGGACGCGGGCTGTCCGGCATGTCGAGGGACCAGGCCGGCCGGGGATCGCCGACACCGATCAGCGTCGCCAGCGCGAGGGCCGCGATGCGGGATCGGTCCCGGGCGAGGCTTGGAGACGCGGGCATGGGCGGCGGCGCATCGTGACACGGGGCGCGGCCCGAGCCGGCCGCATCGACCGGCTAATCGAGGCCTCACCCGCGGGCAACTGCCGACCGCGGCGGCGGTTCGCGGCGGGCCCTGGCCGACCGGCCTTCCGGCGGCCTCGCGGAGCATGTTCGCGGCGCGCTCAGACGAGGAGCGGGATCACGATCGCGAGCAGGACATTCCCGCCGACGAGCAGGATCAGAGGAAGCGTCTCCACGCCGGTCAGCCCAGGCAGGCCCGGGCGCGGATCCCGGCCATCGCGGGCTTCGCCGGGCAGGCGGGCGCGTCGGCGGCGTAGCTCCGGGTGCCGGCCGGCTGCCCGGTGACGGCCTGCGAGAGCGCCGGCAGGTAGGTCGTGCCGACCATGATGCCGGCCGAGAGCAGGAGGCGGGCGATGACGTCGAGCATGGTGTTTCCCCTCATTCGGCCTTCGAGGACCGTTGTGCGAGGCGGTATCTACGCAAGCGGTGCTGCGGGAATATTGCGTCCCGTGTTGCTTCAGCGCTCTCGGGAAGTCATCGCGCCGATGGCACAATAACGGACTGTGTCGTCGTGGAATCGGCGACGGATCGGGGAGCGGGACGGGTGACGAGGCGCGGGACACGGTGCGCGGCGCGATGATCCGCGGGTTGGGGAGGTCCGGGATCGCGCGCCGCGTCCTCGTGGTCGGCGCGATCCCGATACTCGTCGCGGCCGCCATCGCGCTGGGCGCCTGGATCCTGCTCTACGAGGCCGAGCGGGCCCGGACCGGCGCCGTGGTGGCAACGGAGACCGCACAGACGCTGACGTCGATGAACCGGGCGCGGGCGGACGCCGTCAGCGGCGGCACCGCGCGGCGGGACGAGGCCGAGCGTCGCTTCGACGAGCGGGCCGCCACGGCGGCCGGGCAGCTCGAACGTCTGGAGGGTCTCGCGCGCACGCGCGGCCAGTCGGCTCTCGTGGCGACCGTCACGGGCGATCTGAACTCGCAGGTGACGCGCATGCGCTCGCTCCTGCTCTCCGAGCGGACGGCGAACGCGACGATCGCCGATATGGCCCGGCGGGCCGACGCCCTGGTGGCGCTGACCGACGTCGCGCGCCGGCGCCAGCAGCAGGACAACGCCCAGTTGATCGCCGTCCTGGCCGTCAAGGATGCCGAGCTGGAGCGGAACCAGGGCGTCGTCACGGCCCTCCGGGAGCTCCGGGAGGCGATCAGCACCGCGGAGCTGAACCGGGCGCGCATCGGCCGCCCGGTCTTCCCGATCGAGTTCGACGAACTCGCCGCCGACCTGCGGCAGCTCGATGCGGTGGGCGACCGGCTGCGCCGCGTCCTGCGGGTCGACGGCGAGGCGGGGGCGGCGGACCGGGCGACGGAGCTCCTGAAGGCGTACCGCGACCGGAGCCGGACCGAGGACGGCCTGAACCGGGTGCTCTCCGAGGGCTTCGAGCTGACCCGCGCGACCCAGGCCGGCCGCGTCCTGGTCGAGTGGTGCGACCAGCTCGTCCAGGTGAACGTCACCCGGCAGAACCGGCTGTACGAGGAGGTCGCGCTCCTGATCCGTCACTCGGTCCTCTCGAACGAGGCCGAGCTCTCCGCCCAGGACATCGCCCTCACGGCCCTGCGCCTCGCCCGGCGGACGGACGCGGCCCTGGCGCGCCGGGATACCGCGGAAGCGTCGCGGGTGCTGGAGGCCGGCGCGGAGCTGTCGGGCACGTCCCGGACGCTGCTCATCCCGGTGAGCATCCGGGACGAGATGGCGGAGGCGATCGACGGCTGGCGCACGCAGCTCGCCGCGACGATCGAGAAGATCGGCGAGCAGAACGAGACCATCGCCGACATGGACAGCCGCGCCGCCACGATGAGCGCCAACGCGCAGACCCTGAGCCGGGCCTTCATCGACGATGCCGACCAGTTCGGCAGCGTGATCCGGCAGCTGTTGGTCGTGGGGGCGGTCGGCGCCCTGTGCCTGGGGATCGGCGCCGCCGCCGCGGTGGCGCGCTCGATCACCCGGCCGCTGCACGCGCTCCAGCACAGCATCGTCACCGCCGCCGCCGCGCCCGCCCCCGAGGATATCGGCCGCGACAGCCACCTGCTCACCCGACGCGACGAACTCGGCGACATCGCCAGGGCGACCAACGCGTTCCTGGAGCAGATCCGCCGCCGCGAGGCGGACCGGCGCAACGCGTCCCAGCGGGCCGACGACGCGCTCACGACCCTGCGGCAGGCCCAGGAGGACCTGATCCGCGCGGAGCGGCTCGCCTCGCTCGGGCAGCTCGTGGCGGGCGTCTCGCACGAGATCAGCACCCCGCTCGGCATCGCCCTGACCACGGCGACGCAGGTCCAGTCCGACTCGGCCGCGTTCGCGCGCATGGTCGGGGACAACCAGCTCTCCCGGTCGCGGCTGACCCAGTATGCCGGGCGGATGCGGGAGGGCGCGCAGCTCCTGACCAGCAACCTGATGCGCGCGGCCGATCTCCTCTACAGCTTCAAGCAGGTGGCGGCCGATCAGGCCATCGAGGACCGCCGCCCACTGAACCTCGCGGACTGGATCGACGAGTTGCTGAAGAGCCTGCGCGCCCTGGCGCGGCCGGGCCGGCACGTCTTCCAGGTCGAGTGCCCGCCCGATCTCGTCGTCGATACCCTGCCGGGGATCCTGGCGCAGGTCGTCTCGAACGCCGTCAAGAACGCGATCGAGCACGGCTTCCAGGATCGGGAGGGCGGCCGCATCACCATCACGGGGATCCGGTCCGGGGACGGCATCGGCCTCTCCATCGCCGATGACGGGCGCGGCATCGACGGGGCCGACCTCGGCCGCGTGTTCGACCCGTTCTTCACGACGGCCCGCGCCCGCGGCGGCACGGGCCTGGGCCTGCACATCGTCCACAACCTCGTGGTGAACCGCCTCCAGGGGCGGGTCGAACTACAGAGCAGCGCGGGTGCCGGCACGGTGCTGCGGCTGTGGCTCCCGGAGCGGCTGGCATGATCGGCGCGACGCAACCCACCCGGCGCGGCGTCGGCCGCCCGAGGCTGCCGAGCGCCGGCGCCCGGCTGCTCATGCCGCTGCTCTTTGGGCTACTCGTCGGGCTCCTCGCCGCGCTGCGCCCGCTGCCCGCCGCGGCCCTCACCGAGATTCAGTTCTGGCACGCCCTGGACGGGCCGAACGGCGAGCTGGTGACCCGCCTCGCCGAGACCTTCAACGCCTCCCAGCCGGACTACCGGGTCGTGCCGGTCTACAAGGGCTCCTACGCCGAGACGATCAGCAGCGGCATCACGGCCTACCGCACCGGCGCGGCGCCGCACCTGCTGCAGGTCTTCGAGGTCGGCAACGGCACCATGGCGGCCGCCGTCGGCGCCGTCAGGTCCGTCGCCACCGTGATGCGGGAGGCCGGGCTCTCGGTGACGCCGGAGGACTTCCTACCGGTCGTCGCCACCAATTATCGGGATGCCGAGGGCGGGATGCTGTCCCTCCCCTTCAACGTCTCGTCGACGGTGATGTGGATCAACCGCGACCGGTTCCGTCTGGCGGGACTCGACGCCAAGCAGCCCCCGGCGACCTGGCCCGAGGTCTTCGAGGCCGCGCGGCGGCTCAAGGCGGCGGACGGCAAGCGGTGCGCCCTGTCCTCCGCCTGGCCGACCTGGGTGCATATCGAGCAGCTGTCCGTCTGGCACGACCGGCCGCTCGCGACCCGCTCCAACGGCCTGGACGGCTACGATGCCGAACTCGTCTTCAACGGACCGCTCCAGGTCCGCCACCTGCAGAACCTCGTCGACCTGAAGCGCGCGGGCGTGTTCGAGTACAACGACCGCGTCAATCGCGGCGAGAGCCGGTTCGTCTCGGGCGACTGCGCGATCTTCCTCACCTCGTCCAGCCTGTACGGCAAGGTCGCCACCGCCGCCCGGTTCGACTGGATGGTCGTGCCCATGCCCTTCTATCCCGACGTCGTGCCGGAGCCGCAGAACGCGATCCTGGGCGGCGGCTCGCTCTACGTGATGCAGGGCAAGACGCCGGACGAGTACCGCGGCGTCGCCCGGTTCCTGGCCTTCCTGATGGACGGGCGGCAGCAGGCCGCGATGTACCGGAACACCGGCTACATCCCCACCACGCGCGGCGCCTACGCCGACGCGGTGGCGGAGGGCTTCTTCGAGCGGCACCCGCAGCTCCACGTCGCCGTACAGGAACTCACCCGGCGGCCGCCGACGCGCAACACCGCCGGACTGCGCCTGGGCAACATGCTGCAGATCCGGGACATCTGGGCCGAAGAGCTGGAGGCGGCGCTCGACGGCGCGAAGGCGCCGCAGCAGGCCCTCGACGACGCCGTGGCGCGGGGCAATCAGGTGCTGCGGGTCTTCCAGCAGCGGACCAAGAAGTGAGCGTGGCCGGTCGGTCGGCCCACACCGTCATCGCGAGCGCCGCGAAGCGACCCAGGAATGCGCGCCGCTAGTGGACGTGGCGCTGCTGGATTGCTTCGCTCCGCTCGCAAGGACGGCGCCGTCATTGCCGTCAGCGGGGGTCGCGGAACCGCACCGTCTCGAACAGGTGGCGGCCGAGGGGGTCCATCGTCAGGCCGAGCACGTCGTCACGGAGCGCCAGATGCACCTTGGTGTGGGCCAGGGGCACCCAGGGCATCGCGCGCCGGGCGATGGCCTGAGCCTGCCGGTACAGAGCCTGGCGCGCCTCCCGGTCGCCGGTTCGGCGGGCGGCCTCGACCAGCCGGTCGTAGGTTGGGTCGCACCAGCGGGCGAGGTTGGCACCGCCGGTCTGGGCGGCCTTGCAGCCGAGCAGGATGTTCAAGAAGTTGTCCGGGTCGCCGTTATCGCTCGTCCAGCCGTAGAGCATCAGCGAGGGCTCTCCGCCGTACAGGGCGGCGCGGTACGCGTTCCAGGGACGTGTCACCGGGCGCGCGCGGATGCCCACCTGCGCGAGGTCGGCCTGGATCATGTCGGCGACGCGCCGGCCGTTCGGGTTGTAGGGTCGGCTGACTGGCGGATACCACAGGTCGACGTCGAAGCCGTCGGCGAGCCCGGCCTCGGCCAGCAGGCGCAGCGCCTCGCCGCGGTCGAAGGGGGTGTCCGGCAGGTCCGCGTCGTGGGCCCAGATCCCGGGCGGCAGCAGCCCCTGCGCCAGGATCCCGGCGTCGCCGTAGACGCCCGCCACGATCGCCCGCCGGTCGATGGCGAGGTTGACTGCGCGCCGCACCCGGGCGTCGCCGAAGGGCGCGCGGGTCGTGTTGAGGGCGAGATAGGCGACGTTCAGCTCGGCCAGCGCGAGCAGCGTCAGGCCCGGCTCCGCCCGGATCGCGTCGAGGTCGCCGGTCGCCGGGAAGGCCATGGCGTGGCACTCTCCGGCCCGCAGCTTGTTCAAGCGGACCGCCGCGTTCGGCGTGATCGCGAAGACGAGACTGTCGGGCCGCTCACCCGGTTCGTTCCCGTCCGCGGCGCGGCGCCAGTAATCCGGGAAGGCGCGGTAGCGCAGGACCTGATCCGGCCGGTATCCCTCGAACACGAACGGGCCCGTCCCGATCGGCGCCCGGGCGAGGTCGTCCGACGCGTTGCCGGCCGCGAGGACCGCGGCGTACTCGGCGGACAGGATGGCGCCGAAGGCCTGCGCGATGTTGGCGAGGAAGGTGGTGTCGGCCTCGCGCAGCCGGAAGCGGACGCGGCGCGGATCCGGGGCGTCGACGGCCTCGATCAGGTCGGCGAGGCCTAGATCGTGGAAGTAGGTGAAGCCCTGCGCGGCGCCGTCGGGGCCGGAGCGCCGCTGCCGGGTGAACGAGAACACCACGTCGTCGGCGTTCAGGGCGCGCGTGGGGGTGAAGCGCGCGTTGGCGTGGAAGCGCACGCCGTCCCGCAGGACGAAGACGTAGGTCCGGCCGTCCTCCGAGACCGTCCAGGATTCGGCGAGGGCCGGGCGGATCGTCGTGGTGCCGGGCGCGAACTCGACCAGCGTATTGTAGACCTGCCACGCGGCGTTCATCGTGGTGGTGGTCGTGGCGCGGGCGGGATCGAAGGATTCCGGGCTGCCTTCCGAGCAGAACACGAAGGTGCGCGCCGACGCCGGGCCGTGGCCGAGGAGCAGCGCCGAGATGAAGCCGGCCGCCAGGGCGCGCTGCCCGGCTCGGTATGCCGCGGCCGGCCTCACGGCGTCCGGATCGCGCCGGTCCGCGGCCGCGCGGCCGCTCCGGCACCCTGGGCGGGAAAGTCGACCTGCACGACGGTCCCCTGGCCGGGCTCGCTGCTGACCGCGATGCGGCCGCCGAGCTTGGCGGTCACGAGATTGTGGACGATGTGCATGCCGAGCCCCGTGCTGCCGGCGCTGCGGGCCGTCGTGAAGAACGGGTCGAAAATCCGGTCGAGGTGCTCCGGCGGGATGCCCTGACCGGTGTCGCGGACCTCCATCCGCACGAGGCCGCCCTCGCGTTCCGACACGTCCACAGTGATCCGTCCCGGCTCGCCCGCCCGGAACCCGTGCACGACCGCATTCGCGATGAGGTTGGTCACGATCTGCGCCAGCACGCCGGGATTGGTGTCGATGACGAGGTCCGCGGGGCAGGCGCGCTCCACCACGTGGCCGCCCTTGCGCAGCATCGGCCTGAGGCTCGCCAGCAGGTCGTCGAGCCAGGTCGCCAGCACGACGCTGCGGCTCTCGTCGCTGACGCGGTCCACCGCGACCTGCTTGAAGCCCTGGACGAGGTCGGCGGCCCGGGTGAGATTCGTGCAGAGCAGGGTGGCGCCCTCCTCGACCCGGTCGACGAAGTGGTTCAGCCGGGACCGCGACAGCGTGCCGGCGGACAGGCCGGTGCGGAAGGCCCGCGCCTCGTCGCTCATGAGCGTCCCGGTGGTGAGCGCGATGCCCAGCGGCGTGTTGATCTCATGGGCGACCCCGGCCACGAGCTGCCCGAGGGAGGCGAGCTTCTCGGCCCGGACGAGGTTGTCCTGGGTCCGGCGCAGCTCGACCAGGGCGACGTCCGCCTGATCCTTGGCCCGGCGCAGCGCGCCTTCCCGGCGGGTGATCTCGGAGACGAAGACCGCGGTGGCGCGGGCGATGTCGCCGAGCTCGTCCCGGCGTGCCGTGCCCCGCACGGCCGCCCCCGCCGGGTTACCGGTCAGCATGACCATGTCGCCCTGGAGGGCGCGCAGCGGCACCAGGATCGAGCGGGCGACGAGGATCACGACCAGCGCGCCGAACAGCAGGAGCCCGGCCGCGCCGGCGAGCAGGATCCGCTGGATGACGATGCCGGACCGGTCGGCGTCCTCCACGAAAGCGTCGTTGAGCGCCTTGGCGCTGTCGATCATCGTCGCGGCGAGCCCGTCCATCGCGACGATCATGGCGTTCTGCTGCCGCAGGCCCCCGATTGTGGTGGTGAGGCGCCCGCGCCACCCGTCGAGGGCCTGGACCATCTCGGCCTGGATCAGCGGCGAGATCGGCAGCGAGGCGGCGCTCCGGGCGAGGCGCTCGCCCTCGTCGCGCATCCGCTCGGCGAGGGCCGCGTCCCGGTGCAGGAGGGCGCCCGCGGTGCGCGGCCCCAGCTTGAGGGTGCCGATCGCGACGTTCTGGGTGGCACGCTCGATCTCGTTGGCCTCCACGGAATAGGCCAGCAGCTGGGCCACCTCGTCGTGCAGGCTCTCCTGGCCGGACGTCTCGATCTTCAAGGTGCGCTCGATCCAGGCGTCGAGCTTCGCGCGGAGGTCCGGCCTCGACCCCGCCGCCTCGGCGGTGAGCGCGTCGAGGGCCTCCGCGTCGGCGTCGCGGCCGTCGGCCCGCAGCGCCGCCGCGAGGTCGCGGCTGGCGGCGCGGAACAGGCCCTGCGCGCGCGGGCCGTCGCCCTCCGAGACCGCCGCTCCGGCGGGGCCGGCC